>JAFEBB010000109.1 GCA_018266075.1 Deltaproteobacteria bacterium
CCCGGACCGAAGTCGAGCGCGTACGCCGGCCCGCGGCAGTTGCCGCTGTGCGGGGTCGCGAGCTGGACCGTGCACGTCGAGTTCGAAAAGTGCGCGTCGGTGCCGATGAGGGTCGCGCGCGCGTCATCGACGCAGCGGAGAACCCCGTCGGAGAACACGTCGTCAAAGGTGCAGTAGCCGTGGTGCGCGGTGTCCCAGAACACCTGGCCGCTGCCGACGTCGGTGCCGTCCGCCGCGAAGAACACCGGCGCCGTCAGTCGGCCGCTGCCTTGCTGCCCGAGGTGAATCGCCGGGAGCGTGCTGGGATCGACCTGCGCCAGCTCGGGGAAGACGGTCTCGGTGGGCGTGGTCATCGTTTGCGGGGTGCAGCCCGTCGACCACGAGGTGTAGATGGCCGACGCGGCCTGTCGCGGGCCGAGCGCGCGCACGACGTCCGTGTCCACCTCGCAGAGGCCGCCGTCGAAGCTGACGGTCGCGGTGGTGGTGGCTTCGAAGGTGGGATCGAGGCTCGGGTCCCCGCAGGTCGACGTGGAGACGGCGAAGCTCCCGTTGGTGCACGTGCTGTCGAGGAAGAAGCCAGGCGAGACCTGTTCGTCGGGCGCGGGGATGCAGCGCGTGTCGACGTCGACCTGGTTTGGCGGAACAGAGCCGGCGTGACACGCGACGTTCCGGTTCGGGTCGAGCACGCGGCGGATTTGCCCCGAGCCGTCGTCGCCCACCAGGAGCTCGAGGTCGAGATCGCCGTGGTGGGCCGTTGCGAGATGGGCGCCCACGAAGGTCGAGTCGTCGGCGGGCGTGACCGCGTAGAAGCTCTGGCCGGGGTAGGGCCCGAAGCTCTGGCATTTCCCGATGCCGACGGGGAAGTACACCTGTGCCGGGCTCTGCGCGGCGCCGAGCGCGTACATCACTGTGGGGCTCGACCCACACACCGGGAAGTACGCCTGGGGGGCGGAAGCGTAGGTCGGGACGGGGGCGTTGCTGCCGACCACCGCCACGGGCTGCGTGCAGCTCGCGTCGAGGAAGCCGATCGCCGCGTTCCCGGAGGTGGGGAGGCAGCGCCAGGAGCCGTCGACCATGAGCTGGAAGGCGCAGTCGGCGTTGAGCTGGGAGTCGTGCCAGCCCTGGAAGAGCGTGGCCCCGCTTCCGCCGGAGACGAGGTTCGCGCGCAGCCGAGAGCCGCTGTGGTGATTCGTGCTGGGATCCAGCGTGAAGACGGCGCCACCATCGAGCGCGCCGGCGTCGGTGGCGGGCGGGGGTTTGTGCGTACTGCAGCCTGCGCCGTGCAGCGCGAAGAGCGCCCAGATGACGCGCAGCAAGATGGGGGAATGCGGCCCGCTCCGCATCTCGAAGAAATACCACACCGATGACTCTCGCCTGCACTGAGGGCGACGAGCGCGCTGATGCGCAGCGCCCGGGACGACGGGTTTGGGCTGCGACCCGAACCGCGGTTGGGGAGCGTGTGACTCAATCGCAGACATGGAACGGCGGCCCACAGTGCGGCCGTCGCGGCGATAGAGTGGACGCGTACCTCGGGGGAAATCGTGGCCCACGGCAGCCGCTCGGAATCAGCGTTCTGGCAGCGCTCCACTCATCTCGCGTGGTGCCTCGGCGCGATCCTTCTCAGCTCCGCATGCGCCGGGAGCTCGCCAGGAGGCGCCAGCTCGAACACCACCAGCACCGCCGCGAGCGGCACGGGAGCGTCGACAACCAGCGCCAGCTCGAGCACGGGAACGGGCGCGTCCAGCACCACGGGTGAAGCCTCGAGCGCGAGCAGCGCCACGGCGACCAGCGGCAGCTCGGGAAGCTCGACCGGCAACGCAACCGAGACGTCGTCGAGCAGCGCGTCGTCCTCCAGCAGCACGGCCAGCTCGAGCGCCAGCGCCTCGACGGGAGGTGCATCGGGCACGTCGAGCGGGAGCGCGACCGCGGGGAGCAGCAGCGGCGGAACCTCGGGCAGCGGCAGCAGCGGCGCTTCGGGCAGCGGCAGCAGCGGCGCCTCGGGCAGCGGAGGAACCTCCGCAAGCGACGGCGGCCCGTGGACGCCCTACGACCCGCCGCCCGCGACGGTGACGCTCACGACCACCAGCGTGGCCACCCTCCAGCGTCCCACGCCCATCACCGTGGGCCCGCGCACCAACTGCCCGGACGCGCGCGTGGACCTCGTTCCCTTCGACCCCACCTGGATCTCCGACGCCGGCGTGGTGGAGATCCCCGCGGGCGTGGCCACCCTGGTGCGCGGCAACCAGGACCTTCCCGCGAACCTGCTGGTGCACCTCTTCCACATCCCCATGGGCGCGGAGGTGGTCTTCGCCGACCAGGACGCGAGCTTCCGCATCACCGACCTCATGGTCGAGGGCACGCTCCGCCTCGGCTCGGAGACGTGTCGCGTGCAGAGCCAGGTGGAGTTCGTCTTTGATACCGACGAGGACGTCGCCGATGCCGGCGTCCAGCAGGCGATCTACGCGCGCCAGGGCCTGGGCCTGATGGCCGACGACGGCGCCACGGTGGAGATCTGGGGCCAGCTCTACCAGCCCACCTGGACCCGGCTCGCGGCCACCGCCGCCGTGGGCGATACCACCCTCCAGCTGGCCGACGCGGTCGACTGGCAGCCGGGGCAGCAGGTGGTGGTCGTCACCGGCAACCGCTTCGACTACCCCATCCTCGACGAGAACGAGGTGCGCACCCTCACCGCCGTCTCCGGCAACACCGTGCAGCTCGATCAGGGCCTGTGGTGGCAGCACTACGGCGGGCCGGAGTACCAGATCGAGGTCGGCCTCTTGAGCCGCAACGTGGTCTTCCGCACCGCCGACGCCTTGCGCGCCGCCGCGCCCACCTTCGGCGGCCACATCATGGTGCACCACGGCACCACCCACGTCTCCGGCGTGGAGCTGCTCGGGCTCGGCCAGCAGAACTACCTCGGCCGCTATCCCTTCCACTTCCACTACGCCGGCGATCAGACCGGCTCGTCCTTCACCGACAGCAGCATCTGGCAATCGAACTGGCGCTGCGTGGCCGTGCACCGCACCGACAACGCCCAGGTCTCGCGCAACGTGGCGTTCGACGTCTTCGGCCACTGCTTCTACCTGGAAGATGGCGTGGAGCGCGGCAACGAGCTGAGCTTCAACCTCGCCGCCCACGTGAAGCTCATGGGGCCCGTGGACGACGCGGGGATGGCCGAGCTGAACGCGTCCACCCAGCAGGGCTTCCAGGAGTTCGCCACGCCGGAGCTGGTGAATCCCGCGGACCGCGCGGCCGCCGGGTTCTACATTACCAATGGCAACAATTATATTATTGGAAATGCCGCCTCTGGCGGGTTCTCGGGGTTCTACTTTCCCAACCTGCCCCAGGCGCTCGACGCGCAGCCCGGCGATCTGGTGCCGCTGCAGTACGGCGTGGCCCACTTCGACGGCAACTCGGCGCACAGCTCCGGCACGCTCTGGTGGAACGGCGGCTGTCTCTACGCGGGCGGCGTGCTCGACGTGCAGGACGACAACGGCGTCCCCACGCTGCACTACCAGAGCGGCCGGCCCGTCGACTTCCACGACAACCGGGCAGGCTTCGACGTCTTCGCCAACACCAAGACCTTCATGTGCGGCCTGGGCATCTCCCACTGGGGAAACTCACCCCGGCTGGTGAACTTCGAGTCGTACGACACGCCGCTCATGGCGCAGGTGTTCGGCGCCGCGTCCATCCGCAGCGCCATCTACCAGCTCACCCCGAACCTCGCGTGGCTGCAGCGCTACAGCCCGTACCACGGCTTCCGCTTCTACGACACGGGCACCCAGACCATCTTGAGCGACGTGCTCTTCCGCCACCTCCACGCCCAGCCCGATGCCGGGACGAGCTTGAGCGACAACGACTGCGCCTTCTTCACCACGGTGCACTCCGACGAGTACACCCCCCAGCGCATGAACGTCACCGCGAACATCTTCTATGACGACGTGGACGACGCGCAGCGCTTCTGCAACGACGACACGGGCACGCTCTCCTCGCGCAACTTCAACCTCGTGGACGAGGACGGCAGCGCCACCCGGCTCGCGAGCGACGGCCTGCCCGCGGGCCGGCGCCTGGTGGGCTCGGCCTACTCCGACACCTGGAAGGTGGATCCGAGCTGCGTGCGTCACCCGGAGTGGGGCCTGTGGGTGTGCCCGCAGGTGGGCAATCAATACCCCGCCGCGGTGGCCACCTTCCCCAACGCAAATGTACAGGCCACCATGTACTGGCTCGACGGCGGCGTGCTGGGAACGAACGCGTATTCGAATACCGAGTATCCCGACGTGCAGCTCACCGCGCCGTCGGGCATCGGGTGGCACCACGCCTTCGACGGCGGCGTGCCCGACGCGTTCGACCTCTGGAACATCCAGACCCCGGACAACAGCTTCGTGCTCTTCTCCTTCACCGAGCCGCCCGGGGTGAGCTGCAGCATCGACGGCGGGGGCTTCGTGCCGGCCGCCGACCTGCCCAGCCTGCTGGCCTCCACCGCGCCCCAGTTCGTCACCGACCAGGGCACCTGCTTCATCAAGCTGCCGCCCACGAACTTCGGCGCCTTCACCGCCGATGGGCTGAGCGTGCCCAACCGGACGTACACCACCTGGCCGCCCGGCGCGTACGTCACGGTGCAGACCGGGTGCAGCGCGAGCAACCCCGCGTGCGCGAGCACGGTGTCGACGTTGCCGCGCTTGCCCTAGCAGGCTGCTGAGAAAGTCAGCCTCGCGATCGACATCCCGCAATCCGATGTGATCTCGTATGCCCACTGCGAGGTGGGCATGCGAGGTCACGAGTCGAAGCAGACGTCGATGCTGAGCATCGTGAGCCCGGAGCAGCGGGTTCGCGCGGACCATCCGCTGCGCAAGGTGAAGCAGCTCGCCGATGAGGCGCTGGCGCGGCTCTCGCCCACGTTCGACGCGATGTATTCCGGCATGGGCCGGCCCTCGATCCCACCCGAGCGGCTGCTCAAGAGCTCGCTGCTCATCTGCTTCTATTCGATCCGGTCGGAGCGGCTGTTCTGCGAGGAGCTCGAGTACAACCTGCTGTACCGCTGGTTCCTCGACATGAGCATGACCGAGGAGGGCTTCGACGCCTCGAGCTTCTCGCGCAATCGCGAGCGACTGCTCCAGCACGACGTGGCGAAGCTCTTCTTCGTGGAGATCGTCGAGGCGGCGCGGAAGGCGAAGCTGCTCTCGCACGAGCACTTCACGGTGGACGGCACGCTCATCGAGGCATGGGCTTCTCTGAAGAGCCTCAAGCCGAAGGACGGCTCGAAGAAGAACGAGCCGCCCGACGATCCCGGCAACCCGACCGTGAACTGGCACGGCGAGAAGCGCAGCAACGAGACGCACGAATCATCGACGGATCCCGAGGCCAAGCTCGCGCGGAAGGGAAACAGCCGCGAGGCGAAGCTCAGCTACGGCGCGCACGCGCTAATGGAGAACAGGAACGGGCTCCTGGTCGACTTCGCCGTCGAGCCCGCGCAGGGCGTCACCGAGCGCGAAGCGGCGCTGGCGATGCTGAACGAGACGCTGGTCACAAAGGAGCGCGCGACCGTCGGCGCCGACAAGGGGTACGACACCCGGAACTTCGTCGACGGCTGCCGCGAGCTCGGGGTCACGCCGCACGTGGCGCAGGACATCAATACGCGTCGTGGCTCGATGATCGACGACCGGACCACGAGGCACGAGGGCTACGTCATCAGTCAGAAGGTCCGGAAGCGGGTGGAGGAGATCTTCGGCTGGATGAAGACGGTCGGCGGCTTCCGGAAGACCAGGTATCGAGGGCTCGAGCGGACGCGGATGGCCGGGATGATGGTGGCGGCGGCGTACAACCTGATGCGCATGGCCCGGATGATGACCAATGCGGCGTAGCCGCCTGGCCCGAGGCCCCAAAGTGAAGGCCGCCAACCCGAGCGAACGGGCGACAGCCTCCACGAACGTACTTTCTCAGCAGCCTGCTAGACAAAGGCTTCCACATCAGACTCAGGCCAAGCTGAAACAGTCTCCGCCTGAGCTCGTCAGCGAATCGCCCGGCGGCGCATAGAACGAGGAGCCGGTGCTGAACCGCGTCGAAGCCTTCAGCCGCCGTCAGCGACGGTACCGCCATCTCCGAGACCGCAGACACATGCCGTGCAGCCGTGCGGCTCGAGGTATGGCGAGCACCCGTTGCTGCACGGCGACGGCGACGGGCACGCGATCTCCTGGCAAGCGCCACCGACGCACTGTTCCTGCCAATCGCAGTTCGCGTCGCTGTCGCACGGCCAGCCTGGGCACGGGCCGCCGTCCGAGACGACGACGCACCAACCTTGGGTGGACGAGCCAAACGTCAGGCACGCGTAGCCGACGTGCCAGCACGGACTCCCGTTGAGATCGCAGCCACCAATCCCGGCGTCGCTCCAACGGAGCACGTCGCTCAGGTCAGGCAGCTCTTCGCTGCAGCTCCCGGTCACAGGCCCCGCGTCTCCTGGACCCGCATCGTCCTCTCCACTGCCGGCATCGACGCCGCCTGCGTCCACGGCGCCCGCATCAACGAGGCCCGCATCGATCGGTCCAGGAATCCGGACGGGCTCGACCGTACCCAGCCCTTGCAGCACGGCCTGCACCTGCGACGCGCCGAATGCAGTCGCGACCAGCGCGCTCGCACCGCCGGTTTCCGCGAGCTCCACCTCGACGCCCTCCGCCGAGCCGTTGATGGGCAAGGTCACCGTCGCCGGATGGGACAAGGTGAGCTCAGGGGAGATCGAATAGGCCGGACCGGCGGCTGAGGTTCCGGGAAGCGGCGTGAGCGGTTGCACCGCCGTCATGGTGATGGAGGTGTCGGTCGAGAGCGCGCCGGCCGGTATGGAAAGCGAAGCCCTGCCATCGCTCGAGGTGACGAGCCCACCGCCAGGGCCGATCGGCGAGACGGGTTGTGGATCGTGGCTGGCCTGGAAGCATGCCGCCAAGCCGAGGGCCAGCAGTGACGTGACGCGCGGAGCCATCGAAGTACCGCCTGGAGCGGGTCCGTCTCTGGGTGCGTCTCTTGGGACGGAGCTTCAAGGAAAGTTCGAACTCCCGATTCTCCCAGTCACTGCGTCGGCCTCGCCCTGCGCACGGTGTGGTCTGCCCATCGGCTGGACGGTTCGGCGTACACTCATTCCGTGAAGGACGAGGGGAGACCACCAGCGCCGCTGCGGCTGGAGCGTGCCTACCGCACCGTGATTCACGCGAGTCGGGCCCTGCTGCGCGGCACCGGCGAGGCAGAGGTGGCCGCTGCGATCTGCCAGATCGCCGTGGAGGTCGCCGGTTATCGGTTCGCATGGGTCGGCTATGCGGAGCACGACCGGGAGCGCACCCTCCGGCCCGTCGCTCAATTTGGATTCGACCACGGCTACCTCGAGAGCCTGAACTTGACCTGGGGTGACGGCCCGCGCGCCAACGGGCCATCTGCGACGGCCATCCGGACCGGGCAGGTGCAGGTGACCCAGCAGTTGGCCACCGACCCGCGCTTCACGCCATGGCGGGCTCACGCCTTGGCCAGGGGCTACGGTTCATCGGTGGCCCTGCCACTCCAGAACGGCGGAGACGCGTTCGGAACCTTGAACCTCTACGCGCCAGAGCCGAATGCGTTCGACGACGAGGAGTTGGCCCTGCTCGGGCTTCTCAGCGAAGACCTCGCGCAGGCCATCCTGCGGGCCCGGGGCAAGCTGCAGCTCTCCCGGCTGCAGCAGAGGCTGGAGCGCGCGGAACGCCTGGACGCGGTGGGACGAACTGCAGCGGTGCTGTCCCACGACATGAACAACGCGCTGGCCGCGGCGCTCGGCACCCTGGAGCTGCTGGGTCGAAAGCTGCCGCATGAGCTCGATGGCGCCTTCCGCGACGCCCGGAGCGCTCTGGATGAGGCCGTGACCCTCAACAAGCGAATCCAGGACTTCGCTCGCCAGTCCTCGTCACGGTCCGGCAGACAGCGCCTCCACCTGGACGATGCCTTGAGGGAACTGGAGCCCCGCCTGCGTCGATTGCTGCCCGACGCGGTGCTGCTCCACGTCCAGCAGGGCGCTTCGAGCGCCTGGGTGCGAATGGACAGGACGACCCTCGAGCGCCTGCTGACCAACTTCGTCGTCAATGCGCGCGACGCCATGCCGGAAGGCGGGACCATCACCGTCCAAACCGGCGTGCAGGAGCTGCGGCATCCATTGCCGGAGCAGCTGGTCGGACTCGAGCCGGGCCGCTACGTGGCCATCAAGGTGATCGACACCGGCACCGGCATTGCCTCCGAGAACATGGAGAGGCTCTTCGAGCCGTTCTTCACGACCAAGGGGACGCTGGGCACGGGGCTTGGGCTCCCGTCCGCCTACGGCATCGTGCGCCAGGCGGGTGGGGCGATCTCGGTGGTGAGTGAGCTCGGCAAGGGATCCACCTTCGAGGTGCTCTTGCCCCTGCAACACGAAGGAGACTGAGAGCAGGTTGCGCCGGAGGGGCGCCGAGCTCGGGGAGGCGAACACGCGCGACGCGCAGTTTTGTCGAAACCAGATTGAGCGACCTGCGTAGTGAGCTGCTAGGAACGCCATCCCAACCCGTCGTGTGAGCTCGCCACGGCGCCTCTCAGGGGAATTGAATGATCCATCGGGCTGGAGTGATCGCCGTGGCGCTGCTCGCGGTTGGTCTTTCGGGCTGCGGCAGCGACGGGTTCGGCATCGCGTGTGGCAGCAACAGCGACTGCAAGAGCACCAAGTTTCAGTGCCTGCACATGGCGAACAGCTGCGTGCTCGACAACCAGGACCTCAACATCTGCACCTTCGCCTGCGAGACCGACGCGGATTGCAAGAGCGAAGGCAGCGACCTGGTTTGCAACTGCGGCGGCATCTGCAACTTCCCACCTAAACAGTAGACCTCGGAGCTGACCATCATGCGTTCCGTTCATGCCCTTCTCCTTGGCAGCGCGATGTTCCTCGGTTGTGCGCATGCCACGCCCGTCGCGCCCTCGCCGCTCTCAGATGACGACAGCGCCAAGCTGAAGGCCGCGCTCCTCGGCAAGTGCGAGGTCATGCAGGTGCAGAGCCAGGACGGCTCGATGACGGACATGGGAAACCTGTATTGGGAGTTCACGCCAAACGGCGCCGCCGACATCGGCCTGAAGACCGTCGGACGAACGAACCACTTCAACTATCGAATTGAGGGTCGCAACGTGCTGACCGATGGCCCCACCAAAGCCATCCGCGTTGACGACTTCAGCGGCACGACGTTGAAGTGGTTCGTCTACGACACGAGCGAGACCTACTTCTGCAAGAAGGAATAGCGCTCCGTGGAAGGCCGTGGTGACTGACCCGGTTGCGCAGATCGAGCTCCAGGTCCGGACTCCCGAGGGCGATGCAGGCGTGAAACGGGAAGAGGGGTGCACCTGCGCGCCGGCGTTCGGCCGCATTCCCGCGCTGCAGCACTCGAACCTCCGCTGCGCCGAACCCAACCCGCCGGTCACCTGAGCTGATGGCGCCTCGCTGGTTCCGCGGGCCGATCGCTGCGTCACTCGTCGGTTTCGGGCCTTCGGGCCCGCGCCGTCCTCGTTCCTTTTCCTCGACCCGCGGCCTGGCGCGATCCGCCGCTCACCTCAGATGAGCCCTGGGTCAGCGCAACCCCAACAGGACCCCGCGGCCCCGGACTCCAAGGGTGATCGCCCCGCGAGCAGCGGTGTCCGCGGCGCGGTCGGCGAGAGGCCTTCGGGACCTGAAATCCCCCACTTGGCTGCTGGCACGGCGGCTGCTCTGAGAGCTGGCGACCTTCGAGGAGAGTCGCCATGACCCGCAATGACGAGCAGAAGCTGACCCAGTCCGAGCAGCTGCTCTTGCACGCGGCGCTGCTCGGCCAGGAGCCGGAGGTGCTCGGCTGGCTCCAGCAGCTCCGCGCGGACGACGCGGCCTACCGCGCCGCCATCCCGGTGCTCGACCAGGCGCGCACCCACCGGGCAACGCGGCGGCGCGAGTTCAACCGCTCATGCCGCAAGCTCGAGCGCAGCCTCGTCGACCTGGGTTGGGCCCTCTCCCGGGCACGGCTCGGTCGCGTCCGGGCGCCGTTCAAGTACGTGGGCGGCGCCTCGCTGGCCGACCTCCGCTCCAGCACCTACGAGGGCGAGGTGGCGCTCATCCGCGACGGGCTCTCGCGCCTCGAAGCCCAGCTGCCGCCACCCAACGTGCGCCTGCCCATCGACGCGTGCCGGCTCGCGTGCGCCGACCGCGAGGCCCGGCTCAACGCGCTGCGAGAGGCGGACAGCGCGGTGTCCGCAGCCCAGAAGACCTTGACCGCTGCCCGCAAGAGCTGGCGGCGGACGCTGCGCGGGCTGCGCAAGGCCTGTGGCGACGTGGGTTACTGGTCGGAGCCCAGGCCCGTCGCGGCGCGGCTGTTCGAGTTCGCAGAGCGGATGGGCCGGTGGGTGGTCGAGACCAGGCGCATCGAGGCCTTGAATGAGGTGCGCGTCGAGCTGCACCTGGAACTCCTGCCGGTGGAGCAGCGGCCGGAGCTGGGCATCCCGGGCGCGCTGACGGCGAAACCCGCGCCGCCCGTCGTGTCCGAACCGGAGGACGAGCCGCACCTTCGCACCCTCCACTGACGGCGGGTCGGAGGGACGCAGCGATCGGCCCGGGGAATCCGCGAGGCGCCATCAGCTCAGGTGAGCCGTGGGTCAGGCGTGGCGAGGCTGGTGCTTCAAGCGCTGGCGCCCGGAACGCTTTGCTGCATGACCCTGTTTCGGGCTCGGGTGGACGTGCGCGCGCTTTCGCGCAGTCGGCCGCGGTTCAGACGCAGAGTCGGTATCCCAGTCGCCGCCCACGTGGGTCCAGGCCTTGCGCAGCGTGCGGAGCGACCTGGGGTGCTCACTCAGTAGCTCCAACAACGCCACCAGCACCGAGCTCGGGGCCTTCTTTTCGCTCTCGCTGCGAATCTTCGAGAGGTAGCCCTGCGACAGCCCGAGCACGTGTTCGATCTCCTGGAGCTTGGCGTGCCCGGCCAGCACCCGCAGTGCGGCGGCGGCGCGGTGTCGCATGGCGGCGCCATACCGGTCCTCGAGGTGATCATCCAACTTCTTGGCCAGGTCCTTTCCGACGAACACTTCGCCGCAGGCGTCGCAGGTGGGGAGCTCGAACCCATCGTCGATGGCCAAGGCAGGCAGCTGGCGGAAGGGCATCGTGCGGCCGGTTCCTCCCGCCATCCTGACCATCCCCGCGGCGCAGGCGGGGCACGTATAGGGCTTCATGGGGTTCACTCCTTCCAACATGGAATCAGCGTCGTTCGGTCTTCTCTCCGAATCGGACGCTCCAAGCAGTGCAGGGAGAGCACGTACAGATCTCGAGGCGGTCCTCTGCGGATGGTCAGCTTCACGTACCAGGTGCGCTTGGTCGCATCGTCGAGGTGCGCCCTGGCGAGCTCGGTCGAGATCTTGGTGCCGTATTCGTCGTGGGCCACCTTGCGCTTTCGCTTGGGGTCCGTTCGGTCGTCGAGGATCTTCGTCTCCGAATAATCGGTTGCCGCGAGTTGCTCGATGACGGCCACCGCAAACGTGCGCGCGCCACCGACCGTGCCGTTTTGCAGATGCGGGATGATTCGATTGAGCGCGCTCCCGATCGCCATTTCGAAGGCGCCCGCCTTGGCGAGGGCCTTCACCTCTGTCAGCGGGTGCAAGGCCGGCATGCTCAACCATCCCGAAAGTTAGTTTGGACTGAGTCCAAAGTCAATGGAGCCGCCTTGAGGTGCGCTCACGACCACGACCGACCCTTCGAGGCCCCGCTCGTCGCCGAGCGGGGCCTTCTTGCTGCGACAACTCGAGCCTCATTTCGCCAGCCGCCGCGGGTACCGCGCGTTCATCAACCGCGCGAACTCGTCCTTCTCGGCCTGGCTCATCTCGCCCAGCGGCTTGAGCCGCTGACTCCCCAGCTAGACCGTCACTGCCCCGCTATTGGCAGAATCCGTCCTGCGGGCCATAGGCGGTCGAAGTGACGTAGCAATAGCCTGAGCAGCAATCCGAGTTGGCGTAGCAAACGTCGCCGCGGGCCGCGCCGCCCGGGTTCGCGCACGCGGGCGGGCTATTGGAACCCGACGAGGAGCCGCTTGAGCCCGTCGAACCGCTCGAACCCGTGGTACTGCCCGAACCGCACTGCGAGCTGGGCGCACACACGGAGTGCTGGCCGTTGGTGAGCGGGACGCAGCAGCCCGACCCACAGTCGGAGTTCGTATTGCAGTAGGCCGCGCACGCCGTGCCGGCGCTGCCGAAGTTGACGCAGTCCGAGAGGCCTTGCGAGTTGCCGCAGCAGTCGGTGGGCGTGCTGCACGTCTGGCCGACGTCGGTGCAGCTCCCTCCGGATCCGCTTCCGCTGCTGCTCGTCTCGGGCGCACACACCGAAGCGGACCCATCGTTGGTGGGGATGCATCGCCCCGAACCACACTCGCTGTCGCTCGTGCAGGTGGGCGCGCACTCCGGTGCGTTCTGAGACGCGAACTGAATGCACATTTCGTAGCCGCTCGAGTTCCCACAGCAGTCGGAGTCCCTCGAGCAGCCCTGCCAGGCCGCGGTACAGGTCGAGTTCTCGTTGCCACCCGAGCCACCACCGCCGCCACCACCGCTGCTGGACTTCAGTCCCGGCGAGGTCGACGGCGGAGTGGAGTCATTTGAATCCGAGCCGGAGCCACAAGCGGTGAGGGTCAGGCTGGCGAGGATGGCGGCGAAAGCGAGGCGGTTCATGGGGCGCTCCAGGTTGGATGACATGGCGTCGAGCAATGGCCGTGCCGCAGTCCAACCACCCGGAACTCCGTTGCCTTTCGACCTGGCGAGCCACGAGGCGATCGCGCAGCGACCAGCACGCGATCGCGCGGCGGACACCCTCTTCGAGAGGAAGAAGGCCCCGCTCGTCGCCGAGCGGGCCTCTGGTGGTGCGCGATCGGAGCTACTTCGCCAGCCGCCTCGGGTACCGCGCGTTCATCAACCGCGCGAACTCGTCCTTGTCTTGCTGGCTCATCTCACCGAGCGGCTTGAGCCGCTGGCTCACCAACTCCAACCACCTCGCGCTCTTGCGGATCTCCTCGGCGCACTTCCCGTGGAAGCTCCCCTGCGCGTCCTCGAGCACGTTCAGGTTCGACGACCGGAACGAATCGAAGTGCCCCACCAGCAAGTGGTGGTTCTCGCCGGGCTTGCCCTCTTCGTCCTCGCAGAGGGTGACCAGGTTGCGCAGATCGAGCTCCAGGTCCGGTCGGCCCAGGGCGATGCAGTAGTGAAACGGGAAGATGTGGTGCACCTGCACGCCGGCGTGGGGGCGCATCTCCGGGCTGCAGCAGAGGCACTTCGGCTGGAGCTGGAGGTGCAGCTTCTCCACGCGCGGCCACTCCGCGCTGCGGCGGATGCCGTGGCGCGCGGCCTCGATGTCCTCGGGGTGGATCTGGATTCTCATGGCGGTCTCCTCGAGCTGCACAGACACGAAGGGCGTCCCCCCGACCGAGCGGGACGCCCTCGCGTTCGCTGCAGCTTCATGGACTCAGTGACCCGAGCCGTTCATGAGCATCGGGGCGACCACCCCGTTGCTCACGCCGTTGGTGGACCCGTTCGCCGCGCCGTTGGCCGCGCCGTTGGCGGCCGGCGCCGAGGGCTGCGGGGCGGGCGAGGACGCCGTCACCGGCGTCGGGGTGGCGTCGACCGGCACGGAGGCCGTGGGCGTGCCCACGCTCACCGAGAAGTCGCCGCTGGCCTTGATCTTCGCCTTTTGACGCTTGCCCTTGGTGCCGCGCAGCTCGCGGGTGGCGGCGGCCTTGGCCGTGGCGCTCATCTTCTCCGCCACGGTGAGCTGCCGCCGGTCCTTGCGGGCGGGGATGCCGAACTTCGCCGCCTGCTGGGGCGTGCTGCCGAAGGCGGCCTTCATCCCCGTGGCGTAGTCCTCGGCGAACTTCAGCGCCGCCGGCTCCGCCGCGTCCCGCGCCTCGAACTTCTGCTCGAGCTCGGCCCGCGCCGTGGCCACGTCGGCGTACGGCTTGCGGAAGCCGTCCACCTTCGCCAGGAGCTGCGGCTTGGTGTACGTCTGCGCGTCGATGATGACCTTGGCGTTGGCCGCCATGTTCTCGTCGATCAGCTTGTAGGCCTGATCGAAGAACTCATCGAGCGGCACGTTCAGAAACTTCAGCGGATTTGGCATGTGCGACCTCGTGGAAATCCCCGCAGGATTGCGGGGGCGTTCGAGCTCTCGCCGAACATGCCCCGTCGCTGGAGCAGCTCGCGGGCCAGCTCCGAACACCTCGAAACGACGAGGCCCCTCAGCAGGCAGAGATCAAATTGATCGCTCCTGCGAGATACAAATTGATCTCTTCGAACCCACCATCGCGAGGTTGACGCGCGCCGGGTGATCAATTTGTTACTCCGAGAACCCGCGTGGGGAGCGTGCCATGCGTCTTGCACCCCTGGCGTCACCCAAAGGGTGCAGGTTCTCAGGGCAGCCGGACGGCCTCTCCCACGTAGCTCGTCCACGAGGTTCCGACGCGCTCGACTGGGCTGCCTCGGGGGCTCGAGGCGCGGTCGACCCGGTTCGTTTTCGAGCTCGGGGTGGTTCCGACTCGTCTTGCCCGCCCTGCGTCGGATCGACCCAGCAGGCTCTCGAGGCAGCCTGACAGCGGCCTCTACCGGCACGCGTCCGAGAGGTCCCGACGCGCTCGACCCACGCCGCCTGGGTGGCTCCGTCCGCGATTGAGCCGGTGGATTCAGGGGGTTGCGAGACCTCTGAAGCACCTCCCGCCCGGGGGAGGTCGCGCCGCGAAGGTGCGATTTGAAGTCTCGTGATCGCGATACCAAGCGATGGTATCGCGATACCAAGCGATGTGATCGCGATACCAAGCGATGGTATTGCGATACCAAGCGATGTGATCGCGATACCAAGCGATGGTATTGCAATACCAAGCGATCAAATCGCGATACCGAGCCTCGTGATCGCGATACCAAGCGGTGGTATCGCGATACCAAGCGATGTGATCGCGATACCAAGCGATGTGATCGCGATACCAAGCGATCAAATCGCGATACCGAGCCTGAGGATCGCGCCAACGAGGCTCGTGGACGCGACTTCGTGCGACCTGGCCGGCCCACCCGGCGTGGACGGGCCGACCTACGCCGCCTGGTGGCCGTGCTGCTCTTTCCACCGGTACAGGGTGATCGGTTGGATGCCCAGCTCGCGCGCTGCGGCCGCGCCGTTGCCTTCGTGCCGCGCCAGGGCCTTGGCGTAGATCTCATTCTGGATGTCTTCCAGGGTCCGCCCGGCAGTGCGGACCCTGTCGTCGGGCGTGGCGAGCTCGGGACGCACCATCGGTCCCGACGGGCCCGGCGCCTGGTTCGCGGCCGCGGGCTTCTCCGCCCCGGGCGCCACCGGCACCGGCCGCAGCTCCAGGTGCGTGGCGTCGATGAGCCGGTGGCCCTTCGCGTTGATCAGCGCCCGCCCCACCTCCTTCTGGAGCTGCCGGACGTTGTGCGGCCAGTCCGCGTGCACCAGCTTCTCTCGCGCCCCGGGCGAGAAGCGCACCTCCTCGCCGCCGGTCCAGAGGCGGGCGAAGTGCGCCGCCAGCATCATGATGTCCTCGCGCCGCTCGCAGAGCGCGGGCAGCCGGACCTGCTCGCCGTCGAGGCGCGCGTAGAGGTCGTCGCGGAAGGTGCCCGCCCTCACCCGGGCGTCGATGTCCTCCTTGGTGGCGGTGACCAGGCGCACGTCCACGTGGCGCAGCCTGCCGTCGCCCACCCGGACCACCTCGCCGAGCTCCACCGTGCGCAGCAGCGCCGCCTGGACCGGCAGCGCCAGCTCGCCGAGCTCGTCCATGAAGAGCGTGCTCCCGTGGGCGCGGACGAACATGCCCTCCTCGTCGCCCACCGCCCCGGTGAACGCGCCCCGGCTGTGGCCGAAGAGCTGGCTCTCGGCCAGCCCGCCCGCCTGCTGGCTGCAGTTGATGGTGTAGAGCGTCTGCGTCCGGCGCGGCGACAGGAGGTGCAGCGCCCGCGCCACCAGCTCCTTGCCGCTCCCCGTGGGGCCCAGGATCAT
>JAFEBB010000110.1 GCA_018266075.1 Deltaproteobacteria bacterium
CCGAGCGCCAGGAGCGCCGCCCACTGGTGGAGCTCGCCGCGCATGGTGGGCTTCGGACTCATCGACCGGAAGATGAGCACGGCATCTCACGGCTACATGATGCGCTGAACGCAATCAGACGCCGCCTTGGCCTCTCCCCGAGCGGCCTGTCGTCTGCCGGCGCCGTTCGTACAGAGGGTGCGAAGCCAGCAAGGCGCAGGGATCCAAGGGCCGAGTCACCCATCGCATCGAATGACCAACTCCCGGCCGCTCGAAGCCGGGCTGCCGCTACATGCAGGTGGGGTTCGTGGTGGGCGCGGGGTAGTCGCAGTTCGGCGCCGTGAAGCTCCCGCTGATCGCGTCGCTGGATCCCATCGTCAGGTTGAAGGTGGCGTCGATCTCCGAGGCGTCGGCGCGGGTCACGTTCACCGTCCCGCTCATCGCCGACTCTCCCTGGATGGGATGGCAGGCGGAGTCGAAGCCGCTGTAGTTGACGGTCACCGTCCCGCCCAGCGTCTGCGCGCCCACCGCCGGCATGCTCGGGAAGGTGAACGTCAGCCCCGAGGAGCTCGCCTTGTTGGCGTTGGGGTTGGCCATGGCCAGCGAACATGCGTTGGCGAAGTCCACAACCAGGACATTGATGACGCCGCTGGTCGAGTGTGAGAGCGCGTCGAGGGGCGTGAAGTTCGATCCGAGGATCGAGCCGGTCTCCGTCGCCGTCCCCGCAGCGCCGGTGGTGCCGCCGGAGGTGCTGGTCGAGTTGGAGGTGCCCGGCGAGCCGGAGGTGCCGCTGGAACTCCCTGAGCCGCCGGTGTTCCCCGAGCTGCCAGTGCTCCCAGAGCTCGAGCTGGACCCGCCGCCGCTGCAGCCAGCCCCCACAAACATCACCGCTGCTGCAAAGACGACCGCTCGCATGCGCACCCCCAAAGGTAATCGAACTTTCGTATCTCAGTTTGGCGTCTTCAGGCAGGTGAAGTGCGAATCGGAAACGTCCATCCAGCACGACCCACGCCTTTCTCGGCGACCTCAGTCAGACGAGCCGAGCGGTGCCAATGGCCAGCGTCACCGTGCCCTACTCACTCCGAGTAGCCGCGCCAGCTCGGCATGGTCGTCGACGACGCCGTCCTCGAGCTCCCAATCACTTACCAGGCGAACGCCGGAGAACGGCGACCGCCCTACTTCGCGGGAGCCTCGCCCTTCTGCTCGTCCGATTCCTTGCTCGGGCTCTCGTGCTCGTGCGCGACCACTGTCTTGGCCCAGCGTGAAATGGAGTTCTGTTGAAGCAGTCTCATGAGGCCGACTGCCAAGCCTCGCGCGCTCACCTTGTCGTCGAACCCCGGCAATCTGGTGTTCGAGCCATTCGCGGGATCGCCTTCTACTGGCATTGCGTGCGAGCAGACCGGGCGGCGGTGCGCCGCAATCGAGCTATCGCCCAAGTACACACAGCTGTGCATCGAGCGGTGGCAGGCAGCGACTGGCAAACGCGCTGAGAAAATCGGGAGCGCGCCGTGAGCGAGCTCGCCGAGGCCGCGAAGACGCTCAGCGTGAAGCAGCAGCGCGTGTTGGAGGTGCTGCTGGTTGGCGGTACGGACGCTCAGGCGGCGGAGACGGCCGGGGTCCACAAGAACACCGTCTACAACCTCCGCTACAATAACGAGGCGTTCATCGCGGCCATGCAGGCTGCGCGGAACGACTTGCTCACCCGTGACACCTCACGTGGATATCCGCCGACGGCCTTGGCTGTGGCACGCACCGAGTTGCCCTCGTCAAGGAGCAGCAGAACCCGAATCCGACGCCACGTGCGCGCCTTCATCGGCTCGCTGCTTCCCTGAAGAGTGCGAAGCTCCTTGCGGTCCTTTGCCGAGAGCTTGAGGCCAGAGAACCGAGGTGATTTGTTCATCCTGCGGTGTAGATCAAAATCCGATCCGCACCGCAAGAGGTCGACGTGATCACGTCAACCCTGACGCAGCACTAGTACGAGTCGGCGCGGGCGGGGGCCAAGGTACTTGAGGTGACATGGGCGCTCGGTCACGAGCCGTCGTGGGCCAGCCACGCCGTTGCATTGAGAATCAAGACCCTGTCATCGGTCTCGCCCCAACCGTTGTAAAGCGTCGCGCTGCAGGTAGAAGAGGTGCCGTCCTCCTCGGGGCTCGAGTCACCCACGAGCACCAGGCGCCCGCCGGAGGTCAGAGTTGACAACACCATCATCCCGCCGGCGCTGGAGTTGATGGCCACCTGCGCATTGGAGCCAGTGACCGAAACGGTCGACCCTGAGTGGTAGGTGAGTTGACTCCCGCTCCCGAAGGGACCGGTGCCGATGTTCGCCGCGAGAGATGTCGACACCACCGTTCCGACCAGACCGCTACCTCCCACGTTGGTGTTGTCGCATGCGGCGCCAAATGCCGAACCGGCAGTGGTGAGGAAGTCGCTGATGACCTGTGTGGCCTCCGTGCAACTGCCACACCGAACCGCACCGGAGTGATCGGAGATGAGGAAGATGCCGCCTCCCGCATTGGCGAAGCTCATCAGCGCCGCCTGCTCTTGGCTGGAGAAGACGATCTCCGGTTCATCGGAGACGAACACGTCCACCTGGCTCAGGTCGCCGGCGCCACCCTGGCCCCAGTTCAGGGTGGTTCCCTGGGGAAGCTGGGTCACCGCATAGCGGCCACTTTGATAGAGGTCGAAGCCCCACGCGCTGATGCCCCCGCTCCAGCTGGTCTCCGATGTCGGGTTCGACGGCTGAGGATTGGGCGCGCTGGAATCGACGATCCAACAGGCATTGCCGGCGACCTGCTCGTGCGCCGCGTCGAACATCACCCGGTAGAGCCCCGTATGCCCGGTGCCGCCCGTCGTACCCGTCGACGAGGCCGTGGTGCCACTCCCGGAGGTCGTTCCGCTGGATGCCCCGGAGGCCGAGCCCGTCCCGGTGGTGCTGGCGGAAGACCCCGAGCAGTTGGCGGGAGGCGCGACGCAACGGTTCTGGCCGAGGTCGCAGAAGTAGCCGTTGTAGCAACCGTTCGCAGCGCAGATGTGGCCGTTCCCGCAGGGACACGACGCAGGCGTGCTCGGGTCCGCGTAGCCGGGGCAGCTCACGCCCGACGTCCCGCTCGAAGCGGACGTGCCTGAAGTCGACGTCGAGGACGTTCCGCTCATGGAGGTTGTCGAGGACGTTCCGATCGTGGAGACGGTCGAGCCCGGCCCCGAGGTCGAAGCGCCCGTCGAGCCCGCCCCGGAAGTTGTAGCGGCCGAACCACCCTCGCACGTCAAGCTCGCTGGGTAGCAGACGGTCTGCTGGCTCGTCGTCGAGACGCACGACTCCCCGGAGCTGCAGTTCGCTTGGTTTGCGCACATCGGCGCGCAGTGGCCATTCCCAGACGATTCAATCACGCAGAGCGCCGCGCCTGTCGGACCGCAGTCAGCGTCGGTCGCGCAGCTGGTACACGTGGATTGGAGCGCGACGCCCGACGAGGTCGACCCTGCACCGGTCGTGGAGCCCGCGCTGCTTCCAGCAGTCCCACCCATGCTCGCGCCGGCGGTCGAGGCGCTGGGGGATGAGACGCACCCGGCTTGTCCAAAGATGCCGAGCAGGACGATGCCGCGCAGAAACCCGGCGGCTTTCATCAATTCGGCCCCACCGACCACTGGTCCTGCAAGGACCCGCTGGCCACGTCGTAGATGCTCACCTGCAGCTGGCCGTTGGAGAGCTGGTCGATCATCCCGTAGCCGTTGAAGGTGCCAGAGGAGATCAGCGGCGCCCCGCCGTTCCCGAGCACCAGGTCGCGGCCGCTGTCGGTGGTCTGGTGCTCGTACTTGTGAGCGTGGCCGGTCAGCAGCAGCGCGAACTTGTGCTGGCGGATGATCGACATGATCGTCGAGTTCGCCGCCACCGACGAGTCTCCCTCGGGGTGGTGCTTGGCGATGATGGTGTACTTCGCGTTGCTGTCGGCGGTGGCAAGCGTGTTCTGCAGCCACGTCTGCTGAGCGTTGTCGAAGCTGTTGTCGGCCACGAACACGAACGTGGCCAGGCCGAGCGAGGTCTGGATGTTCACGCTGTAGTACGGCGTGCTGGAGATGTTGGAGATGGCCGCGAGGAACGCTTGGAAGTTCACGTTCGACGAGCCCGTGGGGCAGTAGCCGCTGCCCGAGCCCATGCACTCGTGGTTGCCCTCAGTCATGAACCAGGTGCCGCCGAAGTGCTGCGTGCCCTGTACGAAGAGGCTCATCTGCTGGTTGGCGATCGATGCGTCGTTGTTGCAGACGTACATGTGATCGCCGAGGTCGAGCGCGAACTGCGCGCCCGCGGCCTTCTCCGCATCTCCGATGCTGTTGATGATCGCGGTGGGGTAGCCCGCGGTGTCCTCGCAGCTCGGCGGGCGCGTGTCGCCGCTGATGGCGAAGTGCAGGAGGCTCACCGAGCCACCGTGCGGACCGACGCCGGTCCCCGTCGTGCCGCCCGAGGAGGAGGTCCCGCTCGTCCCCGCGGTGCCGGTGGTGAACGAGCCGGTGGTCCCCGTGGTGCTGCTGCTGGTACTGGTGCTGGTGCTGCTGTTTCCCGAGCAACTCGACGGCGGCGCCACACACTTGTTATCGCTGAGCCGGCAGTACCAACCGCCGTAGCAGTTGTTCGCGCCGCAAGTGTGGCCGCTGGAGCAATTGCAGGGAGCGGGCGTATTGGGATCGGCGTATCCGGGGCAGCTGCTGCCTGAGGAGCCGCCCGAGGAGCCGGTGGTGGAGCTCGCCGTGGTCGAGCTGCCGGTGGTGGTGCCCTGCGTGCCGCCCGACGTGGTCCCCGAGGTCAGGGAGACGCCGGTGGTCGAGGTGCTCGGTCCGCCGGTGGTTGCCCCAGTGGTCCCGTTGCTGGTCGTTCCACCGGTGGTCGTGGCGCCGTTGGAGGTGGCGCCCGCCGACGTGGCCCCGGTGCTGGTGGTGTCGGGGTTGTAGCCCTGGCAGGTCTGCGTGCTCGGGTAGCAGACCTTCACCGACGAGCTCGTGCCGAGGCAGCTCGCGCCGGGGCCGCAGTCCGCGTCGGTGCTGCACACGGGCGCGCAGTGGCCACCGGGAAGCACGTTCTCGGAAATGCACGACGCGACACCCACTTCACCACAGTCGGTGTCGACGACGCAGGGATCGCACATGGCCTTTGAGCCGCCGGTGCTGCCTGTGGTGGAGCTGGTCGTGGCGGGGGTGATGGGCGTGACCGATGCCGTGGTGGGCGTGCATGCCATGAACGGCACAGCCATCAACCCAGCGGCAAGGAAGAGCTTCGCAGTGGTTCGCATCGGTGTGCCTCACGAACGTAGGCGCGCACCGTGAGCAGGTTCCGTACCATCGAATTCGGGCGGATTTTCGATGAGATTTGTCCTCATCCGAGACAGCTGGTGAATCCGCGGAGGGTCGCTCGGAACTGCCCTGTAAGGGGAGTTGCTGTGTAATCCGACGTTTTCCGATAATATTATCGAATTAGTTACTATGTAGTCTGAACGCCCATACCGGACTCTTTGACCTTTTGCGTCGCAGTTCGAAAACTCCTGAGAGGCGCGGGCGATTCAGCCCGAACTCTGAGATCGATCTCAGGCTTGGGGAACGCGCATGCTCCAAAGCGGCCTCGCAGAGGACACACCGCCGTCACATGCAGGCAGAAGGTGCGGGAGCAGTGCGGAAAGGAACCGCCCGCGGCCTCAGCCAAATTCTCGCAGATGGGAAGGTCGAGCTTGACGAGTGGTGCGCCGAGCGCGCGCGCCGAGGTGACCTGGCAGGAAGCCTACGCTGCTGACGACCGAATCCGGGCTCGCCTCCTTAAGCGCCTGGAAGCGCTCGCAGAGCACGAGCTCGGGCCGGCACCGTGGAGAGCGCGATGAAGACCATGTTCCGCCGGATCACGCGGGCGCAGGAGGTCGCCGGACGAATCGCGCCAGTGCGGGACCTGGTCACCCGCGTGGCACGAGGCCGCACGTGAGCCGAATGCGAGTTCGGCTCGCCCAGCTCGAGCAGGCCGCGCCCAAACCCAGGGTCGACACGCCCGAAGCTCGTCGCGCCTACTGCCGCGAGAACGGCCTCTCCGAGAACCGGTGGTGCTGGGACTCGGCAGCAAGATGATCATCGTGCTGCCGCTGGAGGATGGGGTCGAAGCGCCATGGCGGCGCATGCGAACGTAACGGCGGAGGGGCTGTCCATGCGGAAGCTGCGGGAAGTGGTGGCGCCGCGTCGGGAGAAGAAGCAGGAGCACGCGACTCCGGGCCCAATTCCTCGTCGAAGGTTCAAGTCAGTGGTGCTTGATTCTCGACGCGGCCATGATGGCCTGATGCGGAACGAGACGCCGAGCTTGAAGTGCAAGTGTGGCTCGGCTCCCTTTCGGGTCCGTGCGATCGCGACCGAGAACCTGGTGTCGCGGAGAGGGCTCGGGTGTCCTCGCGAGAATTGATCATCGCGTCCTTGCTGCTCGCGGGTTGCGCCCACCGTGTCCAGGTGCGGCCAGGCGCGGTCGCGGTGGCATCTTCCGCAGTCCCTCGCGCAGCGCCACCACCGACGAATTGCGCCGTGGGCGACGACCAGGTCGCGCTCTTCGTCGACGCGTCCTGGCAGGGCCCGTGCGTGGTCCTGAGCCCCGGGGACTATCCCAAGTCCTGGTTGCTGGGCATCCCCAACGATTCCCTTTCGTCCGTGCGGATCGGTGCGCACGCGCGCGCCCTGATCTGCGTCGACGACGACTACGGCGGGACCTGCGCGGCGTACGACGCGGACGTTGCCGACTTCGTCGGCCAGCCGGGGGGCAACGACAGCGCCTCCTCCGTGCGCGTCCTGGGCCGGGATCACATCTGTGAGGCCGGCGGGCCGCCCGAGCTCGCGGCGCGCCTGGTCGAGACCTGCGATCGCGAGTACCCACGCATGGTGAAACTGCTCGGGGAGGCGTCCCTCTACAAACCGCCGTTCACCATCTCCATCCGGCAGTCCGATCGACCCGGGACGACGTTCGGAGACGCCATCGTTCTCGAAGCGAGCCACATCACCGCCCATCCTGACGACCAGGGCATGCTGGTCCACGAGCTCGCCCACGTGGTGCAGGACTATCCCCACGCGCCGTACTGGCTCATCGAGGGGATCGCCGATTACGTCCGCTACGCGCTGGGCTACATGGACGTGTTCAGTCCAGGCGGCTGCGGGCCCGGCGAGAGCTACAAGGGCGGCTACGCGTGCGGCGCCACGCTCTTGCGCTTCGTCGAGAACCGGTTTCCAGGGACGGTCCGGCGGCTTCAGCAGCGGCTCCGCGACGACTCGTTCGACGGTCACCTTGTCCCCGGCGTCGAGACCGAAGCACTCTGGCAGCTCTGCCAGCAAGGTCCTTGCGCCGCCGAGCCTCGGGTGAGCCCTCCGCGATAGCCGCGCTCTTGGGCGACGCCCTGCGGCCGCTCGCGGTCAATCGGCACCCACGCGCGCCTTGGCGACGTGACCTGATCGCCGCCGGGTGATCTCGGTGTGGCGCACGCGACGTACACTGCCCAAGCGAAGGGATTGTAGTGCCCAACCAGCGCCCGAGTTCGACGATCTGCATTTTGATCTTTGAAAACAACGAATATTCGGCGGGCTGGCGCGCACCCTTCCCCGCTCCTGCGCCCCTGCTCGCTTCAATCTGTCAGAGAGCACCGGCGCCCGACCGACCTCATCTCCGGCGCCCCGGGTCAACCGAAGCGCCACCACTCCAAGGCACCGTCGAAGTACCTCACACGGCCCAGTGCGCGCTTGAAGTTCTTCTTGAAGTTCGGCCTCCATACGCGCTGTGCGGGCGATCGCGATTGTAGAAGACGACGAAGTCCTCGCCGAACTTGTCGAGTTGCTCGATGCTTGTGAGCAGCCACCGGCCGGACGCCGAGCGCGGTCATTGGGTCTCGGCAAGAAGCTCCGCCAGGACCCTTTTGCCCTCGGCGAGCTTCTGGAAGGCCCGCGTAAGACTGGCGGCGATCATCGTCTTCTCGGCGCGGTCCGTCGCGGTGATCGCCTGCAGCGCCGCGGCGAGCTCACGCTCTGCAACCTCCAGCTCGGCTTTGGCAGCGGCGATGCGCTGCTTGAGTTCCTGGGGAAGGACGGGCATGGCGCTCCAAGGGAAAACAAGGCTCGCATCCGGATCGGCGTATTGCAACCCGTCTCGCTGGCGCCCAACATGCACGCATGCTCGTCGGGTTGTTCCTCGCAATCGTGACCGGTGCCTCTCCGGACTGGCAGCTCGTCGTTGACGGCGACGTGAAGGTCTATACCCGTCCCCAAGCCAACTGCGCTGAGGAAGTGCGGGGCGACATGGTCATGCACGTGAGTGCAGCCGAGGTACGCGCGGTGCTGCTCGATGAGGAGTACGCGCGTCGGGCTCCGTACATGGCTGAGTTCCGCGCGATCGCCCACCCCACGCCCAACACCTGGGTTCACTACACGCGCCTCGCTCTGCCGATCGTCGATGATCGCGACTACTTCATCGAGATCACGCTGGAGAGCGACCTCGCACCCGATGGCAGCGGCGAGTACCTCTCGAGCTGAAAACCGTGGGGCCTGGATCGGCCTGCGCGACGCGGGGTGGTCAGGATGGTGCACAACGAGGGCTACTGGCGGGTCAGGTCCACCCCGGACGGTGCGCACGCGGAAGTCGAATACGATTTGGCACTCGACCCTGGCGGCCTCATTCCCGCGTGGGTCGCGGAAGCGGGCAACAAGAGGATCTTGCCGGATGTGATGAGGGGCATCGAGGCCGAGGCGCTTCGCCGTCGCACCTTGGGCAAGTGACCCGCACGGCCGTGAGGTTCAGCGAGGCCTGATACCGACACCAGCACTGCGGGTCGCGCAGGAGGAGGTCCTCATCGATCGCGCAGAACACCTCTTTGAAGCTCAGAGGTACGTGCTGCGCGGCGCCCGCCACAGCCTGGCTGGTCGCCGTCTGCATCTGGCCGCCCACGAATGGGGCGTCGTTTCCGCGCATGCCCTTGGCCGGCAGCACGGCCGATGCTGTTCCTAGAGCTCATCAAGGGGACTGGACCTCGATGAGTATCTCGTTGGTGCGGAGGAACCACGGCTTGAACGGCGGGTCGTACCTCGCCCAGACGGGCTCCCCCTTCGCCGACAGGCCTTCGCGCTGCATCGCAGCCTGAAGCTGCTCGAGGTGCTCGTCGTAGTTTTGTTGGGACCATCTGCCGGAGTAGCGAATTGCCGCGAAGCGCCTCGGAGGAAGCACGCGCAGGTGCACCCGCGCGTCGTTCGGCTCCGGGAGCGCCTCGAGGGGCAGCTCCGACGGCATCATGAACTGCATGCGCCAGCGCCGAGGCCCGGCACTCTCCTCCGTGACCGGCGCGGTCATCGCGATCTTTTTCTCCTCGACGGGCGCCTCCGTCACCGGCGCGGTCATCGCAATCTTCTTCGCGCTGTGGTTCCTTCCAAAGATGTAGCCAGCGAGCCGCGAGAAGCCTTCGTTGTCGGCCTCACCCCGGTCACCTTCCACTTCAGTCTCGGCCACGACCAACGACGGGTACTCGCGCACCTCGAAATCGCGGTACCGCGCGAGGACCTGATGCTTCGGTGTCTCGGTTGCCATGGCGCTGGCTCCCAGCAGAGTGATGACGAGGCCGACGATGGGTCGCGCTGCCCACTTCATGGAGTTCACCTAATGCGGCACTGCCGGCGTTTCATCCAGCCGTCCTGCAGGCCCCGGTCCTCGCCCCGCCGCTGTGAGCTGCCCAGGCGTCGGCGCCTCGCCGAGCCGCTGGTACGGCGCTCAGGTTGCCCCTAACCCTACGAATGGCGCGCCACCCGTCGCGCCGCTGCGCCTGCGGCCGAGCCTTGCTTCTGGCGCTTCGGGGCGCCGCACCGCTGCCCGGCCGGTCGTCGTGTGGCGCGGAAGCAACCCAGCATCTGATCACCGCGCTGCAACCAATCGCTCGCAGCGGGTGACGCCCCTCCGAGAAGGCAAGTTCAGAGGAGTGTGTGGAAACGCTGCGCGCACGCTCTTGTCCGTTACTCGCCGGACTTCGGCCGGGCGCGAGCCTTGCGTCTGGAAGCCGTCCTGCCCAGTGAAATCCCTCCTCACTTCGACTGGTTTACTTGTTGCTACACCGTCTTCGGCGGCATGCGCCGGATCCGTGCTTTTTCTCCCAGCGACCGTCTCTTGGCCGTGGAATCTCGGGGGAATTGGGAGCGACGTCGTCGAGAAGCCGAACCCACGCATGCCCAATCCCTCGAACATAAGCGAGCCCATCGCCCGCACCCTGCTCGAGGTGGCGCCCGACGCGTTGATACTCATTTCCGACGACGGGCGCGTGCAGGACGCCAACACGCGCGCCGAGGCGATGTTCGGATTCCTGCCCGGCGGCCTCCGCGGCGAGCAGGTGAACAACCTCGTCCCGGAGCGGCTCCGCGATCGCAATCCGCTCTCTCCGTCGCTCGGCGAGCGTGCGCCAGTGCCGAGCGTCGAGCACTTCGGGTTGCGCCGTGATGGCACAGAATTCCCAATCGAGGTTTCGCTGGGCGAGATCTGCCGCGAAGGGCAGCGCTTCGTCGCCGCCATCGTGCGCGACGCGACCGCCAGCCGCCGCACCGCAGCGACGCTCCGCGCGACTGAGAACCAGTTTCGGCTCACCTTCGAAGCGGCCCCCATTGGCATGGCGCTGGTCGGGCTGGACGGACGCTTCTTGAGCGTGAACAAGGCGCTCTGCGAGATCGTTGGCTACTCGGCCGCGGAACTCACGGGGCTGACCTTCCAGGCCATCACCCACCCCGACGACCTCGACACCGACCTGGCTCTCGCCGACCAACTCCGCCGCGGCGAAATCCCGCGGTACGAGCTGGGGAAGCGCTACATCCACAAGGACGGCAGCATCGTCCACGTCGTCCTCACGGGCACTGTCGTGCGCGATGCCTCGGGCGCGCCTCTGCACTTCATCGCGCAGGTGGAGGACGTCACCGAGCAGATCCGCACCGAGGAGACGAAGCGCCTTTCCGAGCAGCAGGTGCGTGACCTCATCGATCAGACGCCCGACGGGATCTTCATCGCCGACCTGGAGGGCCGATACACCGACGTGAACCCCGCCGCATGCCGGCTGCTCGGCTACGCGCGGGAGGAATTGATTGGCAAGACCATCGTCGACCTCATCCCTGCCTCGGACGTGCCGCGGCTCTGGGAGGTTCAGAAGCGGCTGCTACAGCCCGGGCAGGCAGACGTGGGCGAGTGGACCCTGCGCTGCAAGGACGGCTCGCTGGTGCCCGTCGAGGTCAGCGCGAGCATCCTGGCCGACGGCCGATGGCAAGCGTTCGTGCGCGACATCACCGAACGCAAGCGCGCGGAGCTCGAACTGCGGCGCGGCGCGGAGGAACTGCAGCGCGCGCAGCAAGTGGCGCACCTCGGCAGCTGGGAATGGGACCTGCGCACCCACCGGGTGACGCGCTCTCCGGAGTTGTTCCGGATCTACGGCCTGCCCCCCGGAACGGAGGGATCGTTGCCCTGGGCCTGGGAGGGCCTGGTCCACCCAGGCGATCGGCCCGGACTCCACCGTGTGGTGGAGGAGGCGGTCCGCACCGGTGAGCCGTACGCAGTGGAGTACCGCATCCACCGACCCGACGGGGTGGAACGCGTCCTCCTGCAGCAGGGCGAGCGCCAGGACGAAAGCGGCCAGCTTGCGCGCATGGTGGGCACCATCCTCGACATCACCGAGCTCAGGCGCGCCGAGCGCGAGCGAGAAGAATCACGGCGGTGGATGCAGGCGGTGCTCGACCAGAGCCCGGTGGCGCTGATCCGCGTGATCGGCGCGAATGGGGAACGGGTGGAGCTCAACGCGCGGGCGGAGGAATTGCTGGGACGCAACCTGGAGCGCGTCGCCCAGTACGCGGAGATGGTGCTCACCGCCGAAGGACGGCCCCTGGCGCGCACCGACCTGCCCAGCATGCGCGCGCTGCGTGGCGAGCGGATCCACCGGCAGGAGTACCTGGTGCGCACGGCCGCGGGCGACACCCTCCCCGTGCTTGCCGGCGCGGCGCCCATCCGCGACAACGCGGGCCAGGTCCAGGGGGCGGTGGTCGCGTTCGAGGACATCTCCCACCTCAAGGAACTGGAGCGGCTTCGCGCCGAGTGGAACTCGGTGATCGCCCACGACCTGCGTCAGCCGATCAGCGCCATCGGGCTGCACGCGCACCTGATGAAGAAGTTCGTCGGCGACACCCAGGCCCAGAACCACCTTGCTTCCATCCGCTCCAGCGCACGGCGCTTGAACCGGATGATCGATGATCTGCTCGACCTCTCGCGCCTCGAAGCCAATCGGCTCACCCTGGAGCGCAGGCCCACCAACATGGAAGCGCTGGCGCGTGCGACGGCACACGATGTGAGCCTCCAGGCGCCGGGGCGGGCGATTGAAGTACGCGCGCACGGCGCGGTGCCCGAGGTCGAGGTAGACCCCGACCGGATGGCCCAGGTGCTCGAGAACTTGCTCACCAACGCCGTGAAGTACGGCGAGCCGGCTACCCCCATCCATGTCGACCTGGCCGCAAGAGGGCCACTCTTTTCAGTGGCTGTAAGGAACCGCGGCCACGGCATTTCGGCCGACCAACAGAACAAGCTCTTCCGGCGCTTCCAGCGCATGGGCGGGTTCGGAAACGCCGGGCCCGAGGGAATCGGGCTGGGGCTCTACATCACGCGCGCGCTCGTCGAGGCGCACGGAGGATCACTCACCTTGGAGAGCACACCCGGCGCGACCACCACCTTTTGCGCGACGATGCCCATTCATGCCGAGCCGGCGCGACCAGCCACCGAACCTCCCGGCCCGACTACAGGCTGAGCCGTTCATCCCGTTTCGATAATGCTCCAAGCGAGAGACGAACAGCGCGGCGCGTCCATGGGCGTGTTCTTCATGCCCCGGAGCGTTTCCTTCACGTCGCGGGCGGCGGCCACGCAGCTCTTCGCGCACCTCGGATCCCCGCTCATCTGGCCGGTGCTCGCGGGCCTGGGCGTGCGGTCGGCGCTGGTCTAGCGCAGCTTCCCGCCGCCTCGCAGGCCCGAAGTGCTCGCGGCCAACCCCAGCGGAGCCTGAGCGGACGAAGCTCAGGCCCTCGCCCGCTGCACTCGACCGCAGAGCCGGCGCCAGGGCTCAACCTGCGCAGGCATGGATCGCCTCTCCACCGGGTTTGAACAGGGTCCGGTGCGTGTCCACCATTCGGGTGCTGCGGGGTCAGCGGTGAACCAGGAAACGCAGAGTCGAAGGCTCGGCCACGAGCTCTGGGAGGGTTTCCTCCGGTGGGTGTCGGCCTTTCGCGCCCCGCCCAGGCATCGCGACGTGGAGCATCAGCTCCAGTCGGCCCGAAACCGCCTCCGCTCCCTGCTCTCCGCCACCTCGGTCGCCTCCTGGACCACCGACGAGGCCGGGAAGATCGTCGAGGGCGCGCCCGGCTGGCGGGCCTTCACCGGGCGAAGCCTCGAGGCCGGCTGGTTGGAGGCCGTCCACCCGGACGACCGTGAGCACATCCGCCTGGTCTGGGACCGCGCGCTCGCGGCGAAGCACCCGTGCCGGGAGGAGTGCCGGGTTCGAAGGCTGGACGGGAGCTATGCCGCCGTCGAGGCGAGCGGCATCCCGGTTCTCGACGACGACGGCGTCCTCCGCGAGTGGGTGGGCACCCTCCGGTTCGCCGAAGCCCGCAACAAGACCCAGGTGCCTCTTGGCGAGACCGAAGTGCGCAGCCGCGCGGTGGTGGCTGCCCTCTCGGAGGGGGTCGTGCTCCAGGACGCCCAAGGGCGGATCCAGATGGCGAACGCGAGCGCGGAGCGGCTCCTGGCGCTCTCCTTCGCCCAGCTCCAGGGGCGGACCTCGACGGATCCGCGGTGGCAGGCCATCCACGAGGACGGCAGCCCCTTCCCTGGCGAAGACCACCCGGCGATGGTCTCCCTCCGGACGGGGCGCCCGCAGTCGCAGGTGATGATGGGCGTGATCCGGCCCGACGGCTCGCGGGTGTGGCTGGCGGTGACCTCCCAGCCCCTTTTCGAGGCCAACGGTCGTACGCCCTACGCGGTGGTCACCTCCTTCTTCGACCTCACCGAGCGGTGGGTCGGCGAGCAGGAGAAAGCGCGCTTGCTCGAGTTGGAGAAGAGCGCCCGGGCCGAGGCAGAAGCCGCCAGCCGCCTGAAGAGCGAATTCCTGGCCTCGGTCTCGCACGAGCTGCGTACGCCGCTCACCTCCGTCCTCAGCTGGATCCAGCTCATGCAGGCCCGGCGGCTCGATCCCTCGAAGTGGGATCACGCGCTCGACGTCATCGCCCGTAGCGCGCGCACCCTCAACCAGCTGGTGAGCGACCTCCTCGACACCTCCCGCATCGACTCAGAGCGCCTGGAGCTCGAGCTCCAGGACGTGGACCTCGGCCAGTGCGCACGACAGGCCTTGGAGGCGGTACGTGTCCTGGCGCAGGCGAAGGGGGTTCAGCTCGAGCAGCGCACGGAACACGTCGAGGTCCGCGGAGACGCAGCCCGCCTCCAGCAGGTGGTCTGGAACCTCCTCTCCAACGCCGTGAAGTTCACGCCACGTGGCGGGCGGGTCACCCTGCTTGTCTGGGCCGAGGGGCCCACGGCGCTCGTGGAGGTGAGCGACACGGGCGAGGGGATCGAGCCGCGGTTCCTGCCGCACGTGTTCGAGAGGTTCACCCAGGCGGACAGCTCGGTGACCCGACCACACGGCGGGCTCGGCCTGGGGCTGGCGATCACCAGCGAGCTGGTGCTCCTGCACGGCGGCCGGATCAACGCCGAGAGCGCTGGCCCGGGACATGGGAGCCGGTTCCTGGTCCAGCTCCCGGCCCGGCCGCACGTGGAAGCCGCGACGAAGGAAGATGCCCTCGGTCGTGGAGCGAGGCACGCAGATTGATCCCGCTTCGTCGCTCTCCAAACCGCGAAGCTTCACGCGGCGATTCGAAACGCCCCCTGCAGGTCGTGTCGGTCGAAGCCGCAGACGCGAGCTGCTCAGCCACATGGTGGCCAGTCGAACTCGCAATCCATTGTGGAGATTGAAATGCCTGACGCCGAGCGCGCCATTGTGACCGGCGCTGCCCACGAGGACGGCAAAGTTCTGCAAGCCAAGCTGCTCCTCTTCGCGGTCCCAGGCGCCGGCGACTTGCTACACGACGATGGTGAAGACTGGGTAATTGCGAATGTGGCCTGGCGGCAGTGCACATACGAGAATGGCGCCGTCGCCGCCACGGTCTACATCGAGAAGAAGTAGGGCTTGCAGCGGCGCCGTCCGCAGTATCGCGACAGCGATCGCGCCAGTTGGCGTGGGGGCATTCGATGGATGCAACGCAACTGTGGAAGACTCCGCCACACATCAGTGGTTCGACGTGCGACGGTTGTGGCCAGCATCGAGAGCTTGAGCTCACCGCGCTCAGGCCAGTGAGAGTCGTAATGTACGAGGGCACGTCCTCGGGCCGCTGACCACCCCCATCATCTGCGTGATCCTCGCCCTGCTAACGCCGAGCCTTCGCGCCAGCTCGGCCTGATCCTCAACCACGCCCTCCTCGAGCAGCCCGATCACGTACCAGGCGTAGGGGCGGCTGGCGGTGTCGACCCGCGGTCCAGCCATCATCGCGTCCGAGGTGGATCGCCTCTACGGCCACGCAGACGCAGGCAGGGCCAGGCGGTCGACCCGGGTAGCGCAATGGGCAATCGAACGCTTCTGGCCGTGCTCCAAGCTCTGCGCCTCACGAACGAGCGCGGCCACCACGGCAAAGCACGCAGCGCTCGCAGCCAGCGTGAACGCGTGGAACAGCTCGTGGAAGCCGAACACG
>JAFEBB010000111.1 GCA_018266075.1 Deltaproteobacteria bacterium
GATCAGGGCGGGGGTGACCGCCACCTCCTTTTCAACAGCACGCGGGACTACGCCCATTCGGTTAGCTCCGAGAGATATATTCGTTCAATTTCGCGGACGCGCTCTGTCGCCGGCACAGAACTGCGGCCGTGCAGCGCTCTCCAGTTGTCAACAACAAGGAGATCCCCAGGCAACTTCAGACGGACGTGCGTGCCGTGTTGACTGACCAGCTTCGGATCTTCTAAGGCGGCTGCAACAGCGCGACAACTTGCGTTGACTGGGCGAAGAAACACGCTGTCCCACCTAAAGCCACGTTGAGCGCCGCTTCCGAAGGTGAGAGGCAACAAGCATGAGGGAGCGCCCGGAGGAGCCTTGCGGGGCCTCGCCACGGCGCGGGCGAGCGTTCCGTGATTTAGGACTTGCTGGAGAGCCTCGACCGGCAGCAGTTCAGAAGAGACATCCCTCGCCCCAATACGACAGCGCAAGGCGAGATACCTCGGCGGTATGGCCCAGTGGGCGAGATCAGTGTGGAGCGGAAACGGGTCAAAGCCGAACATGCCGCTGTATTGATTCGCGATCTCCGGTGAGCGGGGACGCGGCCGGATTAGTTGCACATTCCGAATTGGGCTGTGCGGAAGAGTGGCTTCAATATCCTCGACTGTGCCCAACGCGCGGCCAATCTCGAGAGTCGTTGCAGCTGGCTCCAATTCGGAGACGAACCCAAATCCGCGGGCGCGCACTTCGCGAATAAGCTCCAAAATTATCGATGGTACGGACGGGCTGCTCACGCGAGTGCGGTGGAAAGACCGGTTCTGTTCGGGTTTGCCCGGGCGATACCTGGTGGGCCGTCGAGGCGCGATGAACTCACGGAGAGCCCGCGTTCGGCGAATCCGCAACAGGCCTCACTTCGATTCCAATGAAAAGCAGCTGATTCTGAGTCTGATCCGCCACAGGAACTTGCCAAATCTTCCCCGCGTTCAAGGCGGCAACCAGGTCGTCGTAGCCAATCTCCGCTCGTCCGATGTCGTCGCTCTTGGTGAGGTCCTTGTCGAACATCTGGACCCGGAATCGAGTGCCCTTCTCAAGAGGCACTTTCACTTCGTGGGGCGGAAACTCGGGAGCGAAATTGTCCTTCGCCGGCTTCTTCTCGGAGAGCAGGCCGAATTTCAGGTCCGACTTCCAGTCGTCGCCGACTGCAACTTCGACGATGCCGTACGGATCAGGCTTGTCCTCCTTCGCGAGCACCCCGGTGCTTACACTGGCGAGGATGGTTGTCGCAGCTCCCGCCGGGTTGAGCCCGCTCGCGGCAGCGGCCAGGGCTGCCATCTTGCTGGGCAGAAGCTTGGCAATCTTGTCCTGCGCGCCTGCATCGCACTTGCCCATACCGTCCCACTTCGTGCCATCGACCTTGCATGGCCCGACAAGCGCGCTCAGGATTTCGACGCGGACGAACTTCGGAAGTGGAGCGGAATCAGGCGCAGCTGAAGGCTTGGCTGGCTTCGGGTCGTCTCCAAACGCGGGGTGACCGGCCCCACAGACCAACGCCACAACGATGCAACAGACCAAGAAACGCAAGGCGCCTCCCCCGAGCACTGACCGCGAGGTGTGCGGCCAGCGAGTTCGCGAAGAGGATTGCATTGCTAGGATTTCCGCATCAACCGAAATCACGCTAGTTAGGTGTATCGGTCCGTGAAGCACGTGGAGTGAAAAGATGGCGATCAAGCTCTACACGGCTACGCAGCTGCAGACCCGACTTGAGCAATTGATCGACGGGGCCACGAGGCAAGTGGTCCTCGTCAGCCCATACCTGACGCTTATCGGCGATGTGGATCATGTCGGGCGCGCGGTGCATCGCGCCTTGAAAAAGGGGCGACAGGTTGAGGTCTTCTTCCGCCTCGACGACGGGAGGCTTCCCGAGGAGCATGAAAAGCAAAAGCAGAAGACCTACGCACGACTCAGGAGTCTCATGGCCGAAGGACTCAAAGTCTTCACGGTGGCGGGCCTACACGCCAAGCTCTACGTGGCGGACAACGCCGCGATCATCACGTCCATGAATCTGCTCCACAGCTCGATGTCTAACATCGAGTTCGGCCTCCATGTCCAAGCACCTGACGAAGTAGCCGAGGCTCAGCGGTTCTTCCGAGAAGAGATCCGAAGTCTCGCCAAGCCGCTGGCCTTCGAGGCGGCTGAGTCGCCTCCTGCGATTACCTCACACCCCACGGGACCTGCGAAGGCTCGCCGTGAGCGTCACCCGACGAAGGGCGGCGAGCGTGACGACGGCTTCTGCATTCACTGTGGCGACCGCATCAAGCTCAACCCTGATCGGCCTCTGTGCCCGAGCGATTTTCGTGAATGGTCTGCGCGGGTGGATGATCCGAACTACCGCGAGGAGTTCTGCCATGAATGCGGAGCGACCGCCCGGACCTCGATGAGAAAGCCTCTGTGCAGGGACTGCTTCGAAGCGTCCCGAGATGCTGGCTAGCGTTGGACCCAATGGGGCTCCCATGAAACCGCTCGGAAAGTTGGCGCGCGTACAGCCGCGTTCTGTGTGGCCGCACGAAGCAGCAGACTTCACGCCATGGCTCGCGGAGAACCTCGCCGCCCTTGGTGAGACACTTGGGTTGGATCTCGAGCTTGTCGAGCGAGAGTCGGGAGTAGGTGACTTCTCGGCGGACATCATCGCTCAAGAGAGCGGCACAGACCGTGTCGTTGTGATCGAGAACCAGCTCGAGGCCACGGACCACTCGCACCTTGGCCAGTTGCTGACGTATGCAGCGGGCAAGAAGGCTCGCGCGGTCGTTTGGATTTCGCCCGAGCCCCGAGAGGAGCACCGCGAGGTCATCGACTGGCTAAACGAGGGCAGCCTCGGCGCCGAGTTTTATTTGGTCGCGCTGGAGGTGCTCCAGATCGACTCCTCCAAACCAGCGGTCAACTTCCGCCTCGTAGCCTTTCCAAACGATTGGGTCCGCGAACAGCGCGGGGATGCCCAGCCGTCTGAACGAATGGAGGCCTACCGCGACTTCTACCAGCCGCTGCTAGACGAGCTTCGCCAACGTGGTTTCACAAACGCCCGCGCCGCGCAGGCCCAGAGCTGGTACGCGTTCAGCGCCGGCACGAGCGGATTCGCGTACTCGGCAGCATTCACAGCGAAGGGACAGCTTCGAGCTGAGCTCTACCTAGGCGCGCCAGATCGGGACCTGAACAAGGCCACGTTCGATCGCCTGGCTGCGAATCGCGCTGCTCTCGATGCGGCCTTTGGGGCGTCGCTCACGTGGGACCGCCTCGAGACGAAGAAGGCGTGCCGGGTCGCAATTCTCCGAGACGCGAGCATCGAAGATGCGCCGGAGGCGCTCGCGGCACACCGCGCGTGGCTGATTGAGAAGCTGCTCAAGCTGAAGCAGGTGTTTGGGCCACACCTGAACCCCGAGCCAGCTGAGCCGGGAGCGGCGCAAGGGGTGGGGTGACCTGGAGTTCGGGGCCCAAAAACCGAGTTGGTGGAACTCGCCAGCGGTTGCTGCGTACCCTCGGGGCTCGAATCTGCCCGCTTCGAGTGAACCCGAAATCTGGGTCTGGGCTCCCCCAGACGGTGCGTGAAAGACGCCGGTGGGGTCCGTTCTGCTCGTCCAGCGAAACGGGGAGAATCTCCTCGTCTACTCGCGCGTAGACTTCGCACGTCGGGATTCCGCCCGAGTTTCGGGCACATCCGCCTGGTTGTCGCGCGAGAGCAAAAGGAAAGGGCCCACCAACCGGAGTCAGTGGGCCCTCTTTGAGCTCCTCGACTTGGGCTCGAACCAAGGACCTACGGATTAACAGTCCGCCGCTCTACCAACTGAGCTATCGAGGAACAGCGCGTTGCGAGGTCGCTAGGTACCAATCGCGCCGCATGCTGTCAACGCTCACGCGTGCTCGCCGCGCGCCAGCCCGTACCGCTTCAGCAGCCGGTGCAGGTACACGCGGTCGATGCCCGCCTCGCGCGCCGCCCGCGACACGTTTCCGCCACACCGCGAGAGCAACCCCTCCAGGTACTCGCGCTCGAACGCCTCGATGAGCCGCTCCTTCGCTTCTTTGAAGGGCAGGCCATTGTTGGGCGTCGCGGGGCGCGCGTCGTCGGGGAGCGAGAGCAGCTCGGGCGCCAGCTCGTCGGCGCCGCTCGAGAGCGACACCGCGCGCTCCACCACGTTGCGCAGCTCGCGCACGTTGCCCGGCCAGTCGTGCGCCACCAGCAGGCCCATCGTGTTCGGCCCAATCGCGCCCGGCTTCCCGAGCCGCGCCAGGAACGTCTCGACCAGATCCGGCACGTCCTCGCGACGCTCGCGCAGCGAGGGCAGGCGCACGTGGAGCACCGCGAGCCGGTGGTACAGGTCCTCGCGGAAGCGGTTCTCGCGCGACATCGTCAAGAGGTCTCGGTGCGTCGCGGCCATCACGCGCACGTTCACCGTCTTGAACTCGTTGGCGCCCACGCGCTTCACCTGGCCGCGCTCCAGCGCGCGCAACAGGCGCGGCTGTAGCTCGGCCGAGAGCTCGCCGACCTCGTCGAGGAAGACCGTGCCGCCGTCCGCGCGCTCGAACGCGCCCGCACGATCCGCGACCGCGCCCGTGAACGCGCCGCGCACGTGGCCGAAGAGCTCGCTCTCGATGAGGTTGGGCTGCATCGCCGCGAGATCCACGACCACGAACGGCTTGGTTCCGCGCGGTGAGGCCGCGTGCAGCGCCTCCGCGCAGAGCTCCTTGCCCGTGCCCGTCTCGCCTTGAATGAGCACCGGCGCCTCGGTCGGCGCGATGCGCTCGAGCAACGCGAAGAGCCGCCGCATGGCCAGCGACTGGCCACGCAGCTCACCGAACGACGTCGACATCGACGGCGCGAGCGTGCCCATCGCATCGGCCGCGAGCAGCTGGAGCTCCGTCTTGCCCAGGCGAATCACCGCGCCCTCGCTGACTTCGATCATGTCGAAGCGCGACTCGTGCAGGTAGCTGCCGTTGGTGGAGCCCAGGTCGCGCAGGCGAACGGAGTGACCGAGCGCCTCCACGAGCAGGTGCTCGCGCGAGACGGCCGGGTCGTCGAGCACCAGGTCGCAGCCCGGGTCCTTGCCCACTCGATAGGTGCCGCGCTCGATCAACAGGTCGCTGTGGCCGCCGCGCACCACCAAGCGAAAGCGCGCAGGCGCGCGGGCGCCGCCTTCGAGCAGCTCGGTCGTGCTGATGGCGGGGAGCTTCTCGGTCTCAGACATGGGACTCCGACTCGCAGCTGTGGCCGCGGAAAACGGTTCGCGCGCGCCGAGAATTCCCAAACCGATTCTGCGGTTTGGCCCGCCGATTGCTGAAGCGCCCACGTCCCGCGGCACCACCGCGGGCGTCACGCCCGCCGCGTTTCTGTAGCTCGTTGTCCACACGCGCGGCGGCCTGAAGCGGCGAGAGCCGCACGGAGTCGAGATGTCCAAGCAACACGTGAAGCCTGCTGTCCTCACCCGCTGCATGGGCCTGCTGGCTGGCCTGTCGGCGCTCGCAGTGCCTGCCGCAGCGCAGGCGACCGCAGTCTGGGCCACGCACGCCACCGTGAAGGTGCGGCCGAGCGATGCCCCGGGCGCCAACACCAGCGTGCAGATCAGCGCCGCACGCAATGAGTTCGAGCCGTTCCAGGTGGTGGTGCAGGGCGCCGCCACCGGCGTGCAGGCCACCGCCAGCGCGCTCACCGGCCCGGGCACCATCCCGGCGAGCAATATCGCGATCTATCGAGAGGCCCTCTACAACGCGACCCAGGCCTCGGGCCCCGACGGCGCGACCGGGCAGTGGCCCGACGGCCTGGTGCCCGACGTCGACGCCTACGCGCACGAGAAGCGGAACGCCTTCCCCTTCGATGTGGCGGCAGGCCAGGAGCAGGCGCTCTGGGTGGACGTCTTCGTGCCGCCCGACACGCCGCCGGGCAGCTACACGGGCACGGTGACCGTCACCGGCTCGGGGATTCCCAATGGCACCGTCGACGTTCCTGTCACGCTCACGGTGCATCAGTTCACGCTGCCCTCCACGCCGAGCCTGAAGACGGCCTTCGGCATGTGGTGGGGCGGTCCGTGCGCCGCGGAGTACGGCGACTCGAGCTGCGGCGGGAACACGGCCGAGCTGGAGTCGCTGCGCTCGCTCTACGTGCAGGCCGCGCTCGATCACCGCATCTCGATTGAGGGCGCGGTGTACCAGGGCCCGTCCGGCAGCGACTGGACCCACTTCGACCAGGTGTACGGCCCGCTGCTCGACGGCACGGCGCCGACCAAGCTTTCGGGCGCCAAGCTCACCGAGGTGCGCTACCAGGCGAGCCGCGACGTCCCCACGGCCACGAACTGGGCGCAGCACTTCCACGCCAAGGGCTGGTTCAACCAGCTCTTCGACTACACCTGTGACGAGCCGCCCGCGACTTGCGCCTGGAGCGACATCCCCGCGCGCAACTCGATCATGAAGGCGGCGGACCCGTCGTTCCGCACGCTGGTGACGACCTCCATCGAGAGCTCGAACGCGCAGGGCGTCACCCCGGACATCAACGTGATGGTGCCGGTGGTGAACTTCCTCGAGCCCAAGGGCTCGGCGAACGATCGCTCGGCGTACGACCCCTTCCTCGCAACGAGCGGCAACGAGCTCTGGTGGTACCAGAGCTGCATGAGCCACGGCTGCGGTGCGGGCGCGACCGATCCCTACTGGGCCGGCTGGCCGAGCTACGCCATCGACGCGAGCGCCATCCGCGCGCGCGCGCAGGAGTGGCTCTCGTTCAAGAACAACGTCTCCGCCGAGCTCTACTACGAGACGATGATGCACTCCGCGACTGCCTGGACCGACCAGTTCGACTTCGGCGGCAACGGCGACGGCACGCTCTTCTACCCGGGCCAGCCGTCGGTCATCGGCGGCACCACGCACGTGCCGGTGGAGTCGATTCGACTCAAGCTCATCCGCGAGGGCATCGAGGACTACGAATACTTGAAGATGCTCTCTGACCTCGGCGACGGCGCCTGGGCCCAGCAGCAGGCTGCGGCGCTGTTCCCCTCGGCGGGCGACGCCAGCAGCGTGGATCCCAACGAGCTCTACGCCGTGCGTGAGGCCATCGCCCAGCGCATCGACTCGCACATGGTGCAGGCCACCACGAGCACGTCGACGAGCACGTCCACCACCGGCACCACCGGCGCGGTCACCACCAGCACCACCGCTACCGGTGGCACCACCGGCGGCGGCGCGACGACGACCACCGCCTCGACCGGCACGACCGGCGGCAGCACGGGCAGCACGGTGACCTCGACGTCGACCGGCGGCTCGAGTGGCTCGACCGGCACACACGTGACCGCGACCGTCTCGAGCACCACCACCGGTGGCTCGACCGGCAGCACCTCGACGGCGACCAGCAGCAAGAAGTCCGGCGGCTGCGGCGTGCTCGGCGCGGGCCCGGATGTGCTGTCCATCGTGGGCGCGATTTGGGCGATGCGGCGGAGGAAGAAGAAGCAGCAGTAGACCCTTCCGCCACGCGAACCCCATCCTCCAACCCCTTCCCCGTCACGCGGGGAAGGGGTGTCGTTTTTGTAATCAGACGGTTAATGCCGACCGGGCACCCCCGAACGAGCCGCAAGCCACGATCGGGCACTCCACTCAGGCGTGGTTTGGTCGGACATGCTCTGCTAAACCGGCGTCCGCTTGTTCGAGGAGAGCCGCTTGCGTCCCGTCTTCACCGCCGTCGTTCTCGCTGCTGCCGCGATCCTGATGGGCGCGAGCCCGCCCACGCCACCGCCGGGCGCGCCCAAGAAGCTCCCCGGCACCCTCGGCCCCGGCACCGAGCTCCTCGACCGCGTGAAGGTCGCGCCGTTCATCGCGCGCGGCCACGTGCTGCCCGCCCCCACCGGCGGCGAGAGCAGCTTCAAGGTCCACATCGACCGCTGGCTCAAGGGAACGAACCCGTCGAGCGACCTGGTGGTCGAGTTCAACCAGCAGCGGCCCATCACCGCCGACGGCCACGGGGAGCTGCTCTTCCTCGCGCCGCCGATGCAGCGCGCCGACGCCGGCAAGACCTCCGACCTGCGCGCCATCACCGAGCCCGGCGAGCGCTACGAGTTCCCAGACTCCCAGGCCGGCGCCATCGACCAGGCCGTGCTCGACCTCATCGCCGGCGCGCCCGAAGACAAGGTCCTCGGCCAATTGGTGAAGCTCACGCCGCGCTTCTCCGTGCCCGCCGCCTCGCGCCTCGCGCTTCACGCCACGCGCGATCCGGGCGCGCTCGCCGCCGCCAACGAGGCCGCGCTCGCCCCGGACACCCAGGCCGAAGCCCGCACCAGCCTCATCGAGCTCCTCGGCGCCAAGCTGCCCACCAGCACCCTCGAGCAGCTCGCCAAGGGCCCGGACGAGCGCACCCAGCTCGCCGCGCTCGCCGCGCTCGGTCGCCTGGCCGCCAACGAGCCCGACAAGCGCCCGCAAGCCGTGGCCGCGCTCCAGTCCGCCGCCAGCTCATCGAACCCGCACGTGCAGCTCGCCGCCGCCCAGGCGCTCGCTGGGGCGGGACAGGCCTCGGCGCTGCCGACGCTCGACGCGCTGCTCGCTGGCTCCGACGCCGCCGTCCGCGCCGAGGCCGTGCGCGCCCTGGGCGAGCTCGCCCGCCACGGCAACGACGACGCCTACGCGCGCCTGGCCAAGCTCTCCACCGATGCCGATCCAGAGGTGAAGGCCCGCGCCCTGGGCGCCCTCCGCGAGCTCGGGCCGCGGGCGGCTCCGCAGAGCTCCAATCTGGTCCTGTTCGCGGGCGTGAGCGTCGGGATTGTGGTGGCCCTGGTGGCCCTGTTCGTGATGCGCCGCAAGAAGGCCTGATCGTCCGGGCGCGGACGCCCGCGGATTTGTTGGCCGAACGGGGATCGTCCCAGCGGGATTCGTACTAGGATTGCGTGGGCCCGCGTGCCGACCGCGTCGGCGGCCGCGATGTGCCAGCAACTCCGCGTGTCCGAGGCCTTCGGTCGCTACCAGCTGCTCAAGAAGCTCGCCACCGGCGGGATGGCGGAGATCTGGCTCGCGCGGCAGCAGGGCATGGAGGGCTTCTCCAAGCTCCTGGTGATCAAGCGCATCCTGCCGCACCTCGCCGAGAACGAAGAGTTCATCAACATGTTCCTGGACGAGGCCCGCATCGCGGCGCGCCTCAACCACGCCAACGTGGTGCAGATCTTCGACCTCGGCGCCCAGGGCGAGCACTACTTCATCGCCATGGAGTACCTGCACGGCGAGGACGCTCGACGCGTCTGGCGCCAGGCGGAGCGTCAGAGCAAGCCGCTGCCCATCGCGCTGGCGTGCCGCATCGTCATGGATGCGTGCGCCGGCCTCGACTACGCCCACAAGAAGACCGACGACGCCGGCAAGCCGCTGAACATCGTCCACCGCGACGTCTCGCCGCAGAACATCATCGTCACCTTCGAAGGCAGCGTGAAGGTGGTCGACTTCGGCATCGCCAAGGCCGCCGACCAGAGCTCGGTCACCAAGAGCGGCGTGGTGAAGGGCAAGTACAGCTACATGAGCCCGGAGCAGGCCTCGGGCGCGCGCAACATCGATCACCGCACGGATCAATTCGCCCTGGGCATCGTGCTCTACGAGCTGGTCACGGGCGAGCGGCTCTTCAAGCGCGGCAGCGACCTGGAGACCCTGCGCGCCGTGGAGAAGTGCCAGGTGATGCCGCCCTCCCAGGTGAACTCGCGCGTGCCGCTCACGCTCGACGCCGTCATCCTCCGCGCCCTCCAGAAGGACCCCGACCAGCGCTACAAGGACTGCCAGGCCATGCAGCTGGCCCTCGAGGACTGGCTGCTGCAGAACCGGCTGCCCAACTCCTCGGCGCAGCTCGCGTCGTTCCTCGCGGAGATCTACTCCGAGCGGCTCGAAGAGGAGCGCAAGCTCGGCCATCCCATCTGGGACGAGCAGCCCGATCCGAACGCCAGCCTCCCGGGCGTTCGCGAGGATCCGGGCAGCTCGCCGAACACCGCCGCGGCCAAGCCCAAGAGCATCTCGCTGGCGGGCTCGCGCCCCCGAAGCCTGGGCATGAACAGCGGCCCGTTCGCGATGGCCGTGGGGGCGCCAGATCCGATTCCCTCGGTGCCGCCCAAGCCGGCGCCGCCGGTGGCCTCGAGCCCCTCGCTGCGCGCGCAGGCCACCACGGATCCGCCTTCGCTTCGACGGGGCACCGTCGATGCGCCCTCGGTGCGCCGGCCCACCCACGACGCGCCGTCGATTCGCCGCCCGGGCGTGGAGCCCGCCAACAACCTCGCCGTCGACGACGGCGCGACCTTCGCCGAGCAGAACACCGTCTCCGAGACGAATGGATCGAAGTCGAACTCCATCTCGCGCGAGCAAGCGCGGGGTCAGGCGCGGCGCAGCCTCTGGGTGGGCGTGGGCGCGGGCGGGCTGGTGGTGCTGCTGGGCATGATCGGCCTGGCGCTGCTCACTTCGAAGCCACAGCCGGTGTCGCCGCCGCCCGCCGACACCCACGGCACGACCTCCGTGGACCCCGCGGCCGTGGCGAAGATCGCCACGCTCACCTTCACCAGCAAGCCGTCGTTCGCGCACATCTTCGTCGATGGCCAGGAGCTGGGTCAGGCGCCCATCACCGCCAGCTATCCGCTCGGGCGCACGCTGCGGCTCGAGGCCCGGCTCGACGGCTACCTGACCGACTCGCGCACCTACGCCGTGGAGAAGACGGGGACCGTGGGCTTCGAGCTCGGCAAGGAGAAGGAGAAGGAGACGCCGCTCACGCCCTCGGGAACCACCACGGGCGGCGCGGTGACCCGGCCCGAGCCCAGCAAGGCCTTCATCGTGCTCGAGAGCCCCATGCCGCTCGCCGTGACCCTCGACGGCAAGCAGGTGCACCTGCCGCTCCAGGAAGCCATCAACCTCAAGAGCCACGTGGTCACCGCGGCCTATCTTCACCTCGACTACAGCAGGCGCTTCGAGCTCCAGCCGCGCGCCGGCGAGCGGCTCGCCCCCAAGCTCACGCCCGGGGTGGGCAAGCTGCTCGTCACCATCAAGAACCAGGGCTACGCCGACGTCTACGTGGGCGGCGTGGCGCACGGCCAGGTCCCCGAGCCGCCGTTCGAGCTCGCCGAGGGCGAGCACACCCTCACCTTGAAGAACGCCGAGCTCGGCAAGATCAAGACGGTGAAGGTGAACATCACCGCCGGTCAGACCACCACCGTGCCCGTCGACCTCGACGCGGATTGAGCCCCGGCTCCCGCGCAGGGCCTTGACCTCCAATCGGAATTCCTGGGAAGAATGGTCCCCATCAACGCAGGGGGGACAATCTTGTCGCTGAAAAGCCTTTCGACCGAGGCCATGGTGTCGATCACTTCTGCTTGGGTGGACCCCAAGCAGGACCGGCCGCTGCTGGAGAAGTTTCCCAAGCTCGCGGCGCTCATCCCCGACGTGGAGGAGGCGCACCAGAACCTGCTCAAGATGCAGGTGGCCTCCGGGGGCGCGCCGAGCGGGCTCGCGGAGATCCAGGCCCAGGAGGCCGAGGCCGACGCGGTCCACGATCGAAAGCTCCGCGGCGTCTACAACGTGCTCACCGGCCTGGCCGACCTGGCCGAGCCGCCCACCGACGGGCCCATGTACCTGGCCCTCCGCGATCGCCTCTTCCCCAACGGGCTGCAGATGACCCGGGTGACCTATGCGGCGGAGGCGGGCGCGGTAGAGATGGTGAAGGACCGGCTCACCCCGGCCGATCGCAAGCTGGCCAAGGCCATCCCGCTGCCCAGCGGCAAGCTCCAGGATCAGATCGACGCCTGGATCGAGGCGGGCAAGCGGCTGGGCGCGCTGGAACAGAAGAAGTCGCGCCTGATCGCGCCGACGGGTCCTTCGCGAGCCGATGTGCTCGCCGCCCGGAACCACTGGATCACCGTGGTGAGCGCCCTCCTTGGCAATGCCGGCCTGGAGAAGAAGTTCACCGAGGTGATGGCCCAGCAGCTCTTCGGTCTGCTCCACCGGCTCGAGGCCGGCGGCGAGCGGGGCAAGGCCAATGGCGACGCCGGCGGCGCCGCCAAGGGCGCTCCCGGCTCGGCGGACGGCTCCTCGACCACCCCCGGCGACCCTTCCCCGGCCATCAAGAAGCCCTGAGGCGTGGTCGGCCAGGCTGGTCCGACCGCTGAACCATCAAAGTGCCTGGCCGGGCACGCCTTCGACGGAGAAAGTCTGTCCAGGGCGTGGTCGGCCACGGACTTTGATGGATCGGCTCCATCAAAAGCGTGGTCGGCCACGGTCTTTCATGGAGGGGCGCTACCCGAAGCGTGGACGCCCACGCTCTGCGGACGACTTACGGCGGCGCGTTGAAGCTCCACTCGCCGTCCACGCAGTAGACGTCCTGGGCGTTGCCGCCGTCGGGCATCAGGTAGAAGCCGACGCCCACGCACATCTCGGTGGGGAATGACAGCGCGCTCGAAGTGGTGTTGTCCCAGGTGCAGTGGGTGTGCATCACCTGGCCGGCGTGCACGGTGGCCGGCGCGGCGACGCCCCAGCGCTGCCAGCTCGGGTTGAACTGCTCCTCGGCCTGCCAGGTTGAGTCGTCGGAGAGCGTCTGCGCGTTGCCGCCGTCGCCGTCGTCCACGGTGGTGGTGGCCGTGGTGCCCCAGTAGTGCATGTGGTTCGCGAACATGAAGAAGTTCATGTCCTGGTTGATCTGGCAGGTGCGGTCGAAGATGCCCACCTGGCCCACGGGCACGTTGAACGTGGTCGCCGTGTTGTTGAAGAAGCCGGCCACCGTGTCCTGGGCGTTGGGTTGGGAGAACTTCACGTCCAGCACGGCCTGACCCTGGATGGGCGTGTCCCCCAGGTTCAGGAAGTGGGTGTTGGCCATCAGCGACTCGCCCGCCTTGAGCTGCAGCACCACGTGGTCGGGCAGGGCGCTCACCGAGCCACCCTCGCCGCCGATGCCTCCCAGGAAGCGGATGGAGAGCATGTCCGCGGTGGTGCAGGGACGGCTGGTGCCCACGTCCTTGGTGGTGGTGGTGGCGTAGAGCACCACGTGGTGGCCGTACTTGGATTGCAGGCCGGTCACGTCCGCCACGTTGACATCGGCCGTGGCCGGGCCGGCGAGCCACTGGCACCACAAGGTGCCGTCCATGGGCGCGAGGTTGTCGATGATGGGCGTGACGTAGCGCGTGTAGCCCGCGGGAACGGGCGGGGGATTGAAGCCGGGGATGAGCGTGGGGCCCGCGTCGACGGCGCCCGCGTCGGTCTCGCCGCCGCCCTTGCCGCAGCCCACCGCGAGCACGGCCAAGAGGATTACTGCCAGGCGCTTCATGGGACCGACCTCCCAATTGGGGGCCGGGCTCTACCAGAGCGTTCGATTGACCTGCAAGCCAACGCGCAGCGAATGGGTCAGTCGTTCTGGGCGCCGTTGGTGATCCACTGCTTGATGGCGTCGATCTGCGACTGGGGCAGCTGCGCCCCGGCGATCTTCGGCATCTCGGAGCAGTCGCGGGTGTTCTCCATCGCCGCGCCAGTGGCGTCGTGACCGGTGAGCTTCCAGATGAGGAAGCTGTGGTCGGGATCGCCCGGGATGACCAGGGTGGGCGGCGCGCCGCCGTCCGTGAATCCGTCGCAGATGTTCTCCCGGAACAGGCCGCTGCCCGGCGCGCTCTCGAGCATGCCGCCATCGGGCAAGACCAGGGCCGCCACCTCGAAGGCTGGCTGGTTCACCAGGTGCGCAAACGACGTGGCCGCGTCGGTCATCACCAGGTTTCCCTGGTGCGAGCCCGAGTCGTGGCAGGTCGAGACGGCGCAGCCCGTGCGAAAGACGCCCGCTTGGATGCTGGAGAGCTTGGGCTCGATGACAAGCTGGCCCGCATCGACGTTGCCCGCGTCCGTGCTGTCTCCGCCGCCGCTGCAGCCGGCGAAGAGCAGGGCCGCCAAGATGCTCGCGCGCTTCATCCGCCGTCTCCGGGGCCTGCGTCCGGGTAGCCGCCGTCGGGGTAGGGGCAGATCGGGTTGCCAGCCTGTCCACCGCTGCAGGTCAGCGGCACGCAGCCCATGGGACCGCCGCCGCTGCCGTCGCCGGTGCAGATGGCGCCCTCGCCGCAGTCGCTGTCGCACTGGCAGGTCATGGTGCAGAACCACTCGTTGGTGGCCTGGAAGGCCGCGTCGCAGATGATGGCGCCGGCGGTGGGGTTGGTGTCGCACTCGCCGCCGTGGGGCGTGCAGAACTTGCCCACCCCGAGCGCGTTGCCCAGGCTGCAGGGGTTGGTGCAGGTGTCGTCGTAGCCCGCGTCCACATGGGTGGGCGTGTACACGCAGCCCGCGTCGACGGCGCCCGCATCATTGCCGGCGTCGCCGGAGCCGCCGTCGGTGGTGCTCGACCCGCTGCAAGCCGTCAGGGCGAGCGCGGCCACGAGGGTGAAGACGAACGCGCGCATCGCTCTCCTACTTCTTCTCGGTGAACTCGGCGTCCACCACGTCGTCCTTCTTCTTCTTGTCGTCGGTGGGGTTGGCGCCCGGCGCTGCGCCCGGACCGGCCGCACCCGCGGCGCCCGGCGCGCCCGCACCCGCCTTGGCGTACATCTCCTCGGCGATCTTGTAGCTGGCCTGGGTCAGCTCGTCGGTGGCCTTGGACATCGCGGCCGTGTCTTTGGACTCCACGGCCTTCTTGAGCGCGTCGAGCTTGTCCTGGATGGTCTTCACCACGTCGGCGGAGACCTTGTCCTTGTTGTCGGCGAGCAGCTTCTCGGTCTGGTACACGAGCGAGTCGGCCTTGTTGCGGACCTCGGCCTCCTCGCGGCGCTTCTTGTCCTCGGCCTCGTTGCTCTTGGCCTCGCGGACCGCGCGCTCGACGTCGTCCTTGCTCATGCCCGAGGAGCCGGTGATGGTGATCTTCTGCTCCTTGTTCGTGGCCTTGTCCTTGGCCGACACGTGCACGATGCCGTTGGCGTCGATGTCGAAGGTCACCTCGACCTGGGGCATGCCGCGGGGCGCGGGCGGGATGCCGTCGAGGTGGAACTTGCCGAGGGTCTTGTTGCCGGCCGCCATCTCACGCTCGCCCTGGAGCACGTGCACCTCCACGCTGGTCTGGCCGTCGGCGGCGGTGGAGTAGATCTCCGAGCGGCGCGTCGGAATCGTGGTGTTGCGCTCGATGAGCTTGCTGAACACGCCGCCGAGGGTCTCGATGCCGAGGCTGAGGGGCGTCACGTCGAGGAGCAGCAGGTCTTTGACCTCGCCGCTGAGCACGCCGGCCTGAACCGCCGCGCCGATGGCCACCACCTCATCCGGGTTCACGGACCGGTTCGGCTCCTTGCCGAAGAACTTCTTCACCGCCTCCTGCACCTTGGGGATGCGCGTGGAGCCGCCCACGAGCAAGACCTCCTGGATCTCGGAGGGCTTCTTCTTGGCGTCGGCGAGGGCCTTGCGGCAGGGCTCGAGGCTGCGCTCCACCAGGCTGTCGATCATCATCTCCAGCTTGGCGCGGGAGAGGCGCATGGTGAGGTGCTTGGGGCCGGTGGCGTCGGCGGTGAGGAAGGGGAGGTTGATCTCCGTCTCCATCATCGACGAGAGCTCGATCTTGGCCTTCTCCGCGGCCTCCTTGAGGCGCTGGAGCACCATCTTG
>JAFEBB010000112.1 GCA_018266075.1 Deltaproteobacteria bacterium
GGTGAGCCCCGACAAGCGAAGTGATACCTCACGCCCTATAAGCAAGGGGCTTCCAGCCCCGACCCCATCACTGGCTCACGCCGGCCAGATGCCCACGCTGCCGCCCACCCAGGTCATGCCCTTGTTGTGGTCGACGCCGATCATCTTGCCGCGCGAGAGGCGCACCAGAGGCAACAGCGGCTCGAGCTGCTTTCCGCCCGGCGGACGGAGCAGCATCATGCGCACCTCGGCCTTCACGCCGTTGCCGTCGGGCATGGGCAACGCGTCGGCGTAGGTGATCTTGTCCTGCAGGACCCAGCCGCTGCGCTGCTCCGCAGGAACCTTGTCGATGGCCTCGCGGGTGACGTCGATGACCACGCCCGTGCCCGCGAACGAGAAGAGCGGCTTGAGCACGAACCTCGAGAGGTCATCCGGGAGCTTGTCGAGCGTCGACAGGTAGCGCGCGCGCGGAACGGCGGGGTGGTCGATGTGCGGCAGCGCGAACTTCGACCACACCCAGTACCAATTCGGATGCGAGCACCAGGTGACGTCGAGGTCGTCGTTCCAGCGGAAGGGAACCTTCGCGTTCTTGGCCTCGAGCTCGTCGAAGACCATGCGGTTGTAGATGCGCTTCACGGGCACCTTCTTGCCCGCGCGCATGCGGAACAGCTTCTTGCCCTCGACGATGATCTGGGTGACGCACTCGCTCTCCACGCCGAAGAGCTTCTGGGTGGCGATGAAGTCAGGGAGCGTCTTCTGGTGCTCGGGCTCGAGGTCGAGGAGCACGGTCTCGGCCGGATCCGCGTCGGCGACGATGGTGTCGCGCATGAGCGCGATGGCCTCGGCGCGGCTGTGGTGGAAGAAGCAGGTCCACGCGCTGGGCATCCCGGGGATCTTCGAGAGCTGCTCGCCCCAGGCGTCGCAGAAGAAGACCTCCATCGCGTACAGCGACGGGAACGCCTGCAGCTCCACCACCCGGCCCTCGAGCTTGCCGTTCGCGCCAGGCACGAGCGCGAAGTCGACCTGCACGCAGTTCGGCAGCGGGTCCATGCCCGGCGTGTCGTAGCGCGCGGGGATGGCCTTCTTCAGCTCGGCGAGGCGCTTGGGCTCCGAGAGCTGGTTCACGATCTCCACGGCGTTGCGCGCGAGCAGCTCGCGCAGGTCGGCGTCCATGAAGAGTGGCGTCTCGGCGACGGGGAACTCCACCTTGCCCAGCTCGCCGGTCAGCTTCTCGCGGAAGCGGTTGTAGAGCGCGTCGCTGTAGTGGGCGTTGAAGGTCTTGCGGAGCTTGGAGTCCATGGCGTCCTCAGTGTCCGGGGCGCTCGGCGGCGGGCATCACCGCGGTGAAGTCGCGCAGGTAGCGCTCCTGGTACTGGTCGAGCAGGGTCTTCACGCGGTTCGAGTCTGGCGAGCGGACGACCAGCCCCACGTGGTTCGCCTCGTTGCCACGGTAGAAGATCTCCGGATCGTTGTAGGCGCTGGTGTCCGGCGTCTCCTGCCGCGCGAGCGAGATGGCGATGCCGCCGTACTCCGCGCGCGTCTTGGGCACCGTGTAGTCCTTCTTCAGCGCCGCGGCGATCTCCAGCGACGCCCACTCTTCCCAGGGATTGATGCCGTTGGCGGCTTCGATCACCTCGGCGATGTGCGCGCCGCCCACGCGGGCTGCGCTCTCGAGCAGGTAGAACTTGCCGTCGTCGCGGCCCTTGATGAACTCCACGTGCGACACGCCGCGCAGCAGGTTGAACTTGGAGAGGACGTCGCGGTTGAGCTTGCGCAGCGCCACGTCATCGGGCGAGCCGCGCTCCACCGTTCGCGTGGTGAAGATGCCGCCGCCGTGCGCGACGTTGAAGGGCGGCGTGCCGCACTTGTGCGTGGCCGCGAAGACGATTTCCTTCTCCCAGACGATCGAGTCCGCGTGGAACACGTCGCCCGGCAGGTACTGCTCGAGCACGAAGTGGCTCTGCCGATCGCCGAGCTTCTCCAGCGTCTGCCAGAGCTGCTCCTCGCTGGTGATCTTGGTGATTCCGGTCGCTGACGCCTCCGAGCGCGGCTTGAGCATCCACGGCGCGGGCGTGCGCTTGATGAAGTCGCGAATCTCGTCGTAGTTGCACACGTGCACGAAGTCCGGAACGGGGATGCCTTCGTCGCGGGCCTTCTGGCGCATGGCGAGCTTGTCGCGGAAGTGGCGGACGGTGGTGTCGCCCATACCCGGCACGCGCAGGTGCTCGCGGAGCGCGGCGGCGACCTCCACGTCGAAGTCGTCGAGCGCCACGATGCGATCGAACTTCGTCGTCCGCGCGAGGTAGCTCACGGTGTTCAGCGTGTGCTCGAGCGGCGAGTCGTTGCGCTGCGCGAAGATCTCCACCAGCGACTCGCGCGGCCACTCCTTCTGGAGCAGCTTCTCCTGTGTGAGCAGCCAGCACTTCACGCCCTGGGCGTGGGCGCGCTTCATGAAACGCTCGCCCTTGAAGTAGCTGGCGAGGAGCAGGAAGTGGAGCGGGCGATCGGCCATGGCGAGCTCGGGGCGGGGTGAGGCTTGAGCCTACCGCGAGCCCGAGCGGCGATCACCGGGCTTTCCGGGGCGCTGTCAGGCTTGGAGGATCAGCTGGGCGGCGCGTTCCCCGCTCGCGAGGGCGCCGTGCACGGTGCCGCCCTGGCCCTCGACGTTCGCGGCCTCACCAGCGAAGAAGAGCGCGCCCGAAATTGGCTCAGCGAGCTGCCGGGGCGCGTCGAAGGCGCCGACCACGGCCCAGCTGTAGGCGCCGCGCGCGAACGGATCGCGCTGCCAGTGCGTCACCAGGTGTCCGATGACCTCGGCATCGAGCGCGGCAGGCGTGATGCGCAGCAGCGTCGCCAGCGAGCGGATGGCGCCTTCGAGGAGCTCGGTGTCGTCGAGCGCGGCGAGCTTGCCCGCGTCGGGGCCGGCGGCCCAGCCGGTGAACACGTTTGACTCCAGCGGCCGCTGTGGCCACCAGACCGGAAACAGCAGCCCCGAGCCGTGGAGGAAGCCCACGGCGGCGAGCGGCACGTCCGCGCCTGGCACCTGCCGTCGCGCGAGCTCGCGCGTGGTCTTGAGCACAGCCTTCACCACTGGCCCGGACTCGAGCCCTGCGAGCGCGCCGAGGTGAGATGCCGGCAGCGCAGGTTCGAAGATCACCGACCCAGCCTTGAGCACGCCGAGAGGCAACGTGATCACCGCGGCGCGCGCGGCGATCTCTTCGCGGGGGCTTCCCAGCGGCGACACGCCACGCACACGCACCGTCCCAGACTTCCACGAGATCTGCGTCACCACTTCACGCAGGCGAATCGTGTCTTCGGGGAGCGCGGCGGCGAGCTGCCGGGGCAGGGCGTCATAGCCACCGATCGGCCGGAACGGACTGTCTCCGTGAATGAGCACGGCGGCGCGTTCTTGCTCCGCGAGTGACCGCGAACTGACGCGCGACGCATCCGCCGCGTTGAAGCCTTCGACGTACCGCAAGTACGTGTCGCGATGGCGCGCGGTGAGCTCGCCCTGGCCAATCCAGCGGTCGATGAGCGCGACGGCCGGAATGTCTTCGCTGCGAAATCGCGTGAGCAGCTGTTGGAGTTGACCGATCGCGTCGCCGTTCTCGAGCGCCTCCTGGCCGCGAATGAGAAACGAGTCGCCGTCGATGGGCGCGTAGAGCATGCCCGCCTCGCTCGCCAGGCTGGCAGTCAAGGGGGTGGTGCCGTGCATGAACTCCGCACCTGCCTCGACGGGCTGCAGTCCGAGTCCGCGATGCGTCTCGATTCGGCCGCCGATGCGCGCGCGCGCTTCCACCACGCGCACGCGCTTGCCCGCGAATGCGAGTCGGCGAGCAGCCGCAAGCCCGGCCACACCTGCGCCGACGACCACGACGTCGACTTCATCCATACGCCAGAGATGTGGACGAGCTCGCGTCGACGAAAGCGCAGCAGCCGAGCGGCCGAGCGCTAGATGACGGTGTTCACGCCGTGGAAGTTGTCGTGCGCGGTGAGCGGAATGGCCTGGCCGCTCTTCCACGCGAGCTCCGGCCGGCGCAGCCAGTCGCGGAGTCGCTGAAGCTGCGCGTCGTCGCCGTTCCAGGTGAGCGCGGTGAGGTCCTCGCGCGCGCCCGTCGCGATCTCGAAGTCCAGCAAGCGATGTCCACGCTGGACGTCGAGCTTCACCTGCTCGCGACGCTCGATGAGCCACTTGAGGCTCTTGAGCGAGTATGGAAAGCCATCCACGCGCGCAATGACATCGCCTGACGCGAGGCCGGTCTGGGCGGCCGGACCGTCGTCGAGCACGTGTGCGACCTCGGGCCCCGCGTTGTCCTTCGCGAGCACGACGCCGATGTAACGAACTTGTTTCGTTTCCAGCTTGAAGCCGAGCTGCGCGAGCTGGTGTCGCGTGTCCTGTGCGTGCGGCAGCGGGCTCTCGACGCGCTCCTTCAAGAGCTTCTGGGCGTCGCGCCCGAGCGTGCGCAGCGCGTCGTCCTGCGAGTAGCCGCCGCCTTGCTTCATCGCGAGCGCGTAGAGCTGCGACATGCCCTGGTCGAGGCCGTCCTTCGACGCGAGCCGCAGCGCCGCGTCGAGATCGAAGGCGGCGAGCATGCCCGCGTCGTAGTAGTCGATGGTCGCGTTGATGCTGCCGGGATAGCGCGTGTGGTTGAGGAACGTCGCGCGCGACGAATCGAGCGCAGTGATTCGCCGCCCGGCCGGAATCGCGACCAGGTGCCGGTAGTAGTTCACGACGTTCGAGAGGAGCTGCTCCGGCGTGAGCTCGCCCGCGCGGACGCCCATCAGGAACTCGTAGTAGCGCGTCACGCCTTCCGCGACCCAGAGCGTGTCGATGGCCGGCGGATTCACGAGGTCCGGCTTCACCAGCACGTCCGGCTTCATGCGGCACACGTTCCACGCATGAAACAGCTCGTGGCCACACACGCGGATGCCGGCGTTTCGTGCGGCCGCGTCGACGTAGACGTTCTCGCTGAGCGCGATCATCGTGCAGTCCGGGTGCTCGAGGCCCCAGTGCGCGGTCGGGCTGTGGCTGAAGATGTACGTGTAGTCCTGGAACGGGAAGCTGCCGAAGACGCGCTTCGCTTCCGTCGCGAGCTTCATGAGCGCGTCGACGAACTTCTCGGCCTCGGTGTCGAAGCCCACCGCGCGGTCGAGGAACACGTGGTGGAACGTGACGCCGTCCAGCGTGCGCGAGATGCGCTCGAAGGTGCCGCAGACGACGCACGCTTCGAGCAGCGCCGCAAAGCTCGGATACGCGTACGTCTTCTCGCCGCGCTTCTCCGAGCCGCCGGGGTGATGGAGCGTCCAGCCGTCGGGGAGCGCGTAGGTCACGCTGCACGCGCCGGCGTGCGCGGGCGCGAAGAGGTAGCGCGACGCGCGCAGCACCGCGTGCTCGTGATCCACGATGCCGACGAGCTCGCCCCAGGCCGGGTCGTACGCGACCGCGCGCCAGGTGACGCGAACCTTGTCGCTCGCGCGCGCGAGCTGGATGCCGCTCCAGTCCACGCGCTTCCACTCGATGGGCTTGCCCGCGCCATCGAATGCGTCGATGTCGAAGAGGTCGCGCCCGTACTTCATGGGGCTGTACGCGCCGGGCACCCAGGTCGGCGTGTCGAGCCGCAACGCCGAGGCACCGACGCCCTCGAGCACGAGCTCGCCCTCGAGCGCGTGCGACATCGGCAGCACACGAATCGTGTAGCTCGCGGTCGACATGAACCCCTCCTGATTGCGTCGCTAGCCCGCGAGCATCGCGTCCCAGCGGTAGCGCGGCGGGACGCGCGGCTGCAGCGCGAGCCGCACCACCAGGTCGGCCATCTTCTGCACGGCCCACTTGAAGTGCTCGTCGCCGAGCGAGCTGATGTCGAGATCCGGCGCCGAGTTCATGAAGTCGATCGCGTACGGAACGCCATCGGCAATCGCGAACTCCACCGTGTTCATGTCGTAGCCGAGCGCGCGGCAGAGCGTCTTCGCGTCGTCGATGACCTTCTTCTCGAGCTGCGGCGAGAGCGCCTTCATGTCCTTCGACGCCGCGATGTAGCGCTCGTGGTGCGGCTTGCGCGGGTCCCAGAGCGCGGGCCGCACCTCGTCCTGGCCGATGACGATGCAGCGCACGTACTGCTGCCAGCGAATCTCCTCCTGCGCGATCATCGTGTTCTGGCCGGTCTTGTCGTAGGCCTTCCAGAGCTCCTCGAGCGTGGTGGCGCGGCTGACGTCGCGCCAACCGCCGCCCCAGTGCGGCTTCAAGTAGATGGGCAGCCCGAGCTCGGCCACGAGCTTGTTCCAGTCCACGATGCGCAGGTTGCGCAGCGACTCGGTGGACACGTCGGCGTTGTAGCTCTTCGACGGCAGCACCACCGTCTTCGGCACCTTCACGCCGAGCCGCATGGCGAGCGCGGTGTTGAAGAACTTGTCGTCGGCGATGCGGAAGAACGGGTTGTTGATGACCCGCGTGCCATTCAACGCGGCGAGCTTGAGCACCGGCTGGTAGCAGGTCACGTCGTGCGAGATGCGGTCGATGATGACGTCGTACGCCGGCGGCTTCTCGATGCGCGTGGCCTCGATCTCCGCGTAGCCGCACTCCACGCCGGCGCTGCGGCCGTTCACCTCGGCGATGAGCGCGTCCGGAAAGGTGCGCTCACGGCCAACCAGGAGCCCGACTCGCTTGGGCGCCATGGCTCAGATCCCCACGCGCGTGCCGAGGTAGTGCGGCAGCATCATGCGCCAGGTCGGCCAGTCGTGGGCGATGTCGTGGCCCCACATGTCGAGGTTGTTCCAGATGCCCTTGTTCCAGAGCAGCGTGGAGAATCGCGCCGACGCCTCCGGCTTCTCGTACGCGCCCCGACCGGTGACGATGTGCACCTGCCCGCTGCGGATGGCCTCGAGGTGGCCGTGGTCGGTCAGGTTCGAGAGGTACGCCGTGGGGTTGTTGAAGTAGCCGTCCTCGCCGCCGTAGCCCTCGAGGTAGCCCGAGAGATCGAAGAAGCCGCTCATGGCGATGAGGGTGTCGAAGAGGTCGGGCCGGCGGAAGAACGCGTTGGCCGCGTAGAACGCACCGAAGCTGGCGCCGCTGACCATGATGCGCGCGTCGGGCTTGCCGATGACGCGGCGGATGTGCGGCATCACCTCCTCCTCGACGTAGCCCGAGTACAGGTTCTGTCGGCGCGCGGCCTCGTGCGGCGGGATGTTCTTGTTCATCCACGCGTGCTTGTTGATGGAGTCGATCGAGTAGACCGTCACGCGGCCCTCGCGGATGAGCGGCTCGATGCTCTTGATGAGGAAGAAGCGCTCGTGCTCGAGGAAGTCGGCCTGCGCGGTGGGGAAGAGCAGCAGCGCCTTTCCCCAGTGGCCGTAGCGCACGATGGGCATGTCGAGCCCGAGGCGCGGGCTGGTCCAGCCGAAGATCTCGCGGCGGATGTCGGGAGAGATGAATTCCATGGTGGCCCTGGGGGAGAGTGGTGGGCGCTTTGTAGATCAGCTTCGTCCGCTTGGCGACGGGCATTCGGGGCATCGGCTAGGCTGCGCCGAGGGAGCGCTCGCTTGACTTCACGCTTTCGACACGCAGCCCTCGCCCTGGTCGCGCTCGCGGCTTGCGGCCACGACCACGCGGGGCTCGACGGCGGCAAATCCAGCGACGCAGGCACGCCGCGCGGAATGGTCGCGTGGTTCCGCCTCGACGCCGGCGACTGGTTCTCCACGCCCTGGCCGAACGACCTCGCCCGAGACGACAACGGCTTCGTCCGCCTCGACGGAATCCCGAACCCCACGCGCAACACGATGATCAAGACGTACGTCAGCCAAGGCGCGGGCCGCTTCGACGGCTTCTCCACCACGGGCGCCATCTACGTGCGCTTCGACGGCGACCTCGACGCGAGCTCGATTCCCGGCTTCGACGGCGGCAGCGGCGTCGCGCTGGTGGACATCGACACGAGCTCGCCCGAGCGCGGCCGACACTTCCCGCTCCAAGCGAGCTTCCTCTCGGCGGGCTCGACGTACTGGCCGTCGCACACGCTCGCGGTCGCGCCGGCAGGCGGATTCCCGCTGCGCTCGCACACGCGCTACGCGCTCGTGCTCACTCGCGCTTTGCATGACGCCGATGGTGGATCGATTGCGCCCGATGACGATCTCGCCGCGATCCTCGCGGGCAATGCGACGACGCCGGCGCAGCTCGCGGCCGCGAGCGTGATCACTCCCGCGCTCGACGAGCTAACGAACGACGGATTTGCGCGCGAGGACATCGTGGACGTGGCCGTCTTCACCACGCAGACCATCGGCGTGCCGCTGCTCGCTGCCTTCGCCGCGCAGGACGCGCAGCCGGCGCCGCAGCAAACCGAACTGGAGCTCCGCCCCGACGCGGGCCCGTTCGATCTCTACAAGGGCCATTTCGGCCCCGTCCCCGTGTGGCAAGCAGGCACGCCGCCGTACGGAAACAACGGCGAGGGCGACTTCGTGCTCGACGGCGGTGTGCCGGTGCAGCAGGGAAGTGTGACGCTCGCGTTCACGCTCGCCGTGCCTACTTCGGCGATGCCGGCGAATGGATTTCCGATCGTCGTCTACGCGCACGGCTCGGGCGGGAGCGCGGACTCGTTCTTCAACGAGGGGCTCGCGAGCGTGTTCACCGCGCAAGGGCTCGCGGTGATCGGCTTCGATCAGCCGTTCGCGGGCGAGCGTCAGGTGGGCGCCGGCGGCCAGCTCGAGGGATTTCAGTTCTACGACTTCATCAACCCCGTCGCGTTGCGCGGCAACCTCTGGACGGCCGCGCTGAACACGGAAGAAGTCGCGCGGCTGGTGGCGTCGCTGAACGTGCCCGCGAGCTTGTCGCCGTCGCATGGCGCGCTTGTGACGTTCGACGTGAATCACGTCCTCGCGATGGGCCACTCCCAGGGCACGCAGGGCATGGCGATGTGGCTCGCGATCGAGGACCAGGCGCACGTGGCGATGCTCTCGGGCGCGGGCGCGACGCCGATGTTCGCGCTCACCCAGAACACGCCCGACTTCGACGACCTCGCGCTGCTGGCCGAGGTGCTCGGCGTGACGCCCGATGCGCCGGATCTGCAGCCGCTCTCGCCGCTGATCACGCTCGCCCGCACCTTCACGGATGACGCGTCGCCGGTGAGCTACGCGGACGCGATCTGTCATGCGCCGCGCGCGGGCCACGCGCCGAAGAGCTTGTTCATGACCATGGGCCAGAACGACAGCTACGTCACCGACCCGGAGATCGGCGCGCTCGCCACGGGCGCCAAGCTGCAGCTCGTGCAACCCGTGCCGTTCGACTGGCCCGAGTGGGATTTACTCGGGCAATCGACGGCCGCGCTGCCGCTCGTGGGAAATGCTGCGAATGGTCAGGCGACGTGCGCGTGGCAGGAAGCGATTCCTCCCGCGGGCGACGACGGACACTTCGTGGTGTTCGACATTCCGGAATTGCAGCTGCGCGTGGCGAATTATCTGGGCTCGGGAGTGCGGGGCGTGCCCACGATCTCACCTTGAGCGTGCGTGCATTTCCCACATTGCTGGAATCGCAACGTCGTGACTTGATTGCACCCGGGGACCAGCGGGGGCTGGGAGCTTGTTGGCATGCCATCGGTGGATGGACTGCTGTTGAAGGCGATCGAAGTCGGCGCCAGTGACGTTCACATCAGCGTGGGGTCGCCGCTGATCGTCCGGCGGTTCGGGGAGCTCAAGCGCTCGCGCTCGGCGGAATTCAGTGCCGCGCAGACGGCCGCGCTCGTCCAGGAGCTGCTCTCGCCCGAGCAGAAGGCGCGCTTCGACGAGGCGCACGAGCTCGACTTCGCCTACGAGATCCCCGGCGCCGGCCGCTTCCGCGCGAACGCGTTTCTGCAGCGCAAGGGCATCGATCTCGTCTTTCGCGTCGTGCGGCCGGTGATCCCGACGTTCGATCAGCTCGGCATCCCGCCGCTGATGCGCAAGGTCTGTGAGAACCACCAGGGGCTGATCCTCGTCACCGGCGCCGCGGGCTCGGGAAAGTCCACCACGCTGGCGTCGATGGTGGATCTCGTGAACACCGAGCGCGCGCAGCACGTGCTCACCGTGGAAGACCCCATCGAGTTCGTGCACCCCATCAAGAAAGGCGCGGTGAACCAGCGCCAGGTCGACGTGCACACCCGCTCGTATGCGAACGCCTTGAAGGCTGCGCTCCGCGAGGACCCCGACGTGATCATGGTCGGCGAGCTTCGCGACCTCGAGACGATCAGCCTGGCCATCAGCGCCTCGGAGACGGGCCACCTCGTGGTGGGCTCGATGAACACCTCTTCGGCCGCGAAGACCATCGACAAGATCATCGACTCCTACCCGGCCGGCCAGCAGAACCAGATCCGCGCCATGCTCGGCGAGTCCCTGAAGGCCGTGTTCACGCAGCGCCTGGTGCCCAAGGCCGACGGCAGCGGCATGGTGATGGCCTACGAGCTGCTCCTCGGCAGCCGCCAGCTCGCCAACCTCATCAAGGACGGCAAGACCTTCCAGATCCCCAACATCATGCAGACGGGCAAGTCGGCCGGTATGCGCACCATGGACGAGTCGCTGCTGGAGCTCTTGCGCGCAGGCACCATCACCGCCGACGCCGCGCTCCGGAACGCCGCCAACCTCAAGCTCTTCGCGCAGTGGGCGCCCAAGGAGATGCTGGCCGCCCAAGGCGAGGCGGGCCAGGTTGCGGCCGATGCGGCGGCGCCTGCGGCTCAGGCGCAGGGCGCCGCAGCGCGTCCGGGCGCTTTGCCTCCAGGCCGTGCGCCTTCGCCGTCGAACCCGGGCGCCCCGCCCGGCGGACGGCCCGCGGTCCCTTCGAATCCGGGCGCGGTGTCGGGTGGACGGCCGGCCTCGCCTTCGAATCCTGGCGCCAAGCCGGGCCTGCTCGGCGTGCTCCGCGGCAAGTAACCCTTCGCTCGAGACGACACCGACATGAAGTCCATCGACATTCTCTTGCGGCAGATGATCGATCAGAAGGCGTCGGACCTGCACATGGTGGTGGGGCGCCCGCCGCTGTTTCGCTCGCGCGGTGAGCTGGTGGAGAGCGACGCGCCCGTGCTCACGCCCGAGATGGTGCGCCAGGTGATCGGCGAGATCCTCACGCCCGAGCAGACCAAGCACGTGGAGGCAAACCTCGACCTCGACTTCGCCTACGAGCTCCCCGACGGCGCCGCGCGCTTTCGCGCCAATGTGCTCTGGCAGCACCGCGGGATGGGCGCGGTGCTGCGCATCATCCCCAGCCAGATCATGACCGTGGAGCAGCTCGGGCTGCCCCCGGTGGTGAAGAAGGTCGCCGAGCTGCCGCGCGGGCTGGTGCTCGTGACCGGACCGACGGGCTCGGGCAAGAGCACCACCCTCGCCGCGATGATCGACTACATCAACACCACCCGCGACGCGCACATCATCACCATCGAGGACCCGCTCGAGTTCGTGCACCCCAACAAGCGCTGCTTGATCACCCAGCGCGAGGTGAAGACGCACACCAAGAGCTTCGCCACGGGCCTGAAGATGGCGGCGCGCGAAGATCCGGACATCATCCTCGTGGGCGAGATGCGCGACCTGGAGACGATTCGCCTGGCGCTGGCGGCCGCCGAGCTCGGCATCCTGGTCTTCGGCACGTTGCACACCAACTCCGCGGCCAAGACGATTGACCGTGTCATCGACGCCTTCCCGGCCGACGAGCAGCCGCAGGTGCGGGTGATGCTCGCGGACTCGCTCAAGGCCGTCATCGCCCAGCAGCTCCTCAAGACCGCCGACGGCAAGGGCCGCTGCGCCGCGAACGAGGTGCTGGTGGCCACCAGCGCGCTCTCGAACCTCATCCGCGAGGGCAAGACGGGGATGATCAACTCGCTCATCCAGACCAGCGGGAACCTGGGCATGCAGTCGATGGATCAGGCGCTGATGAAGTTCATCGAGGCCAAGAAGATCACCCCCCAGGCCGCATACGAGAAGGCCATCGACAAGGAGCTCTTCGCCAAGCTGGCCGCGGCCGAAGGCGGGGAGGGCGCGGCCGAGCACGTTTGAGCCGGGTTTGGCGACGGGCGAGGTAGAGTGCTCCCGCATGAACCTCCTCATCGCCGACAAGCTTGAAGAAGAAGCCATCCGCGCGCTGAAAGAGATCCGCGGCCTCGACGTCCAGAGCAATCCGAGCCTCGCCAAGGACGCTTTGCCGGGCGCACTCGCGAACATCGACATCCTCGTGGTCCGCTCGAAGGAAGTCCGCACCCCGGCGATCGAGGCGGGGAAGCGGCTCGCGCTCATCGTCCGCGCGGGCGCGGGCACGAACACCATCGACGTCGAGACCGCCAGCGCGCGCGGCGTCTACGTGGCCAACTGCCCGGGCAAGAACGCCGTGGCCGTGGCCGAGCTCGCCATCGGCATGATGCTCGCGCTCGACCGCCGCCTCGGCCCCGCGACCGCCTCGCTCGCTTCGGGCAAGTGGGAGAAGGGCGAGTTCGGAAAGGCCGACGGCGTCTTCGGCAAGCGGCTCGGCGTCGCGGGCTTGGGCAGCATCGGCCGCGAGGTGGTCGCGCGCGGCAAGGCGCTGGGCATGGAGGTCCGCGCCTGGAGCCGCTCGCTCACGCCCGAGAAGGCGCGCGAGCTCGGCGTGCAGTACGCGCCCAGCCTGGAGATGCTCGCCTCCCAGAGCGACATCCTCTCGCTGCACCTGCCGCTCAACGCAGACACCAAGGGCATCGTCGACGGGCGCGTGCTGGCGGGCATGCCCAAGGGCGCGATGGTCATCAACACCGCGCGCGCCGAGGTGCTCGACTACGGCGCGCTCGAGGACGCCGTGCGCAACCGCGGCCTGCGCGCGGGCCTCGACGTCTTCCCCAACGAGCCCGAGGGCAGCAGCGGCAGCTACGGCCATCCGCTCGCGGGGCATCCGAGCGTCGTCACCACGCCGCACATCGGGGCGAGCACCCAGCAGGCGCAGCTCGCGATCGCGGCAGAAGTGGTCCGCATCGTGCGGCAGTTCGTGGAGACAGGCCGCGTGCCCAACTGCGTGAACCTCGCCGCGCACAACCCCGCGCGCTGCCAGCTCGTGGTGCGGCACTACGACCGCGTGGGCGTGCTCGCGGCGGTGCTGGGCGTCATCAAGCAGCACGGCATCAACGTGGAAGAAATGGCCAACGCGCCCTTCGCGGGGCACAAGGCGGCCGTGGCGCGGCTCTCGCTGGGCACGTTCCCGAGCGCGGCCTGCATCCAGGAGCTGGAGCAGTGCTCGCCAGATGTGATCCACGTCGAGGCGATTGCGATTTAGCCGGCTCGTGAGACGCTGCGGGGGCGCATGGCGACCAACGAGTCCACCAGGCCCGCGGGTACCGCAGCCGCCGAAGGCGGCGGAGCTCGGAGTTAGGCCTTGGGGACGGCTCAAAAGGTCGGCGAGTACGAGCTGGTGCAGCGCCTCGGCGTGGGCGGCATGGCCGAGGTGTTCCTGGCCAAGCGCGGCGCCGGGCTGGTGGTGCTCAAGCGCATCCTGCCGTCGCTCGCGGACATGCCGGAGTTCGTCGACGCCTTCTTGAACGAGGCGCGCATCGCCGCGCGGCTCTCGCATCCGCACATCGTTCGCGTGCTGGATCTGGCGCAGCTCGAGGGCTCGATTTGTCTCGTGCTGGAGCTCGTCGACGGGCCGCACCTGGGCAAGCTCATCGAGGCCGCAGCGGCGCGAAGAGAGCGGCTGCCGATCGGTCCGGTGGTGCGGCTCGTGGCCCAGGCCGCGGACGCGCTCGGCTATGCGCACGGCGTGCGCGACGAGCAGGGCCAGCACCTGGGCTTCGTGCACCGCGACGTCTCGCCCGACAACCTGCTCGTCTCCTCGCGGCACGGGCTGAAGATCGCCGACTTCGGCATCGCCAAGGTGCGGAGCATCCCCAAGGTCACGCAGACGGGCGTGCTCAAGGGCAAGCCCAGCTATGCCTCGCCCGAGCACATCCGCGGGCTGCCGGTCGATCACCGCGCCGACTTGTACGGACTGGGCGTGGTGCTCTTCCAGTCGCTCACCGGCAAGCTGCCGTTCGAGGCGCCGACGCCGATCGAGCTGATGCGCAAGGTGATGCTCGAGGATCCGCCGCAGCTCCGCGCGCTGCGACCCGAGGCGCCGGCGGAGCTGGAGGCGATCGTCGCGGCGCTGCTGGAGAAGGAAGCCGATGCGCGCTTCCCGAGTGCGAAGGAAGCGCAGCGTGCGCTGGAGCAGGTGCTCGCCAAGGTGCCGCTGTCGGGGATGGACCACGTGGCGATGATGGTGGAGCGCCTGGCGCCGCGGCCCGAGGGCCCGACCCACGTCGAGTACAGCGCGGCCGACCTCGACACCGGCCCCGAGCAGCCCGCGCCGCGCTTCAACACCAGGGAAGAGCTGACGCTGCCGCCGGAGCCGAGCACCGACGAAGAGATGACCCAGCCGCCCGAGGTGCTGAAGGTGCGTGCTGCGTCCAAGCCGCCGGCTCGCCTGGTCTCGAACGAGTTCGAGGCGGAGCCGACGCAGCTCGAGCCCGGGCAAGCGTTGAAGGCCGCGCTGGCGAGGGAGCGCGCGAAGGAGCTCGAGGTCGAGCCCACGCGGCTGAAGCCCCACCAGACGGCGACCAAGCCTGATGCGCAGGCCGCGCCGTCATCGACGTCGATCGTGCCTGTTGCGGTCGCGGGGCTGGTGGCCGCGGCGATCGGCGCGGCCATCGTGCTCGCGATCCTGCACCACTAGGAGCCTGTCCGGGTAACAGCCAGCAAGCGATCGACGCCCGCACGTTGGCC
>JAFEBB010000113.1 GCA_018266075.1 Deltaproteobacteria bacterium
GGGTGCGTCGCCCAACCCGACGGATCTGTCGCCCCGCCCATTGGGTGAGTCGCCCCGCCAATTGGGTGAGTCGCCCCGCCAATTGGGTGAGTCGCCGCGCCCATTGGGGTGAGTCGCCGCGCCCATTGGGGTGAGTCGCCCCGCCAATTGGGTGAGTCGCCCAGCCCGCTGGGTGCGCCGCCCAGCGCATTGGGGACGCGGCCCGACCAACTGGGCAGTCGGGTCGTCACTTTGGGCGCGTGAAACGAAACGGCGCCGGCGGCCGAGGCCACCGACGCCGCTCGCGTGCTGCGCTCGGTTCCTAGAAGCGCGCCTGCAGCAGCAGGTTGAAGCCGAGGATGTCCGGCTTCTGGAAGCTGGGCTCCGACACGCCGAGGATGTCGTCCTTGAACGTGGTGAGGTTGTTGTTGCGCGTGTAGTAGATCTGCCCGACCGCGGCGATGTACTCGCTGATGTCCATGCGCGCGGTGCCCTTGGCGCTGAACACGTTCACCGCGCTCGCGCCCGTGGGCAGCACGTCGAAGGTGTTGATGTCGGTGACCACCACCGTGCGCGTGCCCGAGAGCCCGGCCGGCGGGTTGTTGCCGCCGAGCGTGTCGCTGGTGGTGAACGACGACGGCCGCTGCAAGCCGCCAATCCCGCCCAGCGTGAGGTGGATCGCGGGGAAGTAGTAGTCCGCGTTCACCGCGAAGAAGAGCTCGGGGTCCTCGGTGGTGTTCGCCGGGAAGTCGTAGAAGGGCGGGAAGCCCGGCGCGTTGAACTGGATGTACGAGAGCGAGCGGTACAGGCCGAGGAAGCCCAGGCGCAGGTAGTCGTACTTCACGCGGATCTGCAGCGCCGAGGCGCTCGCGTTCTGGGTCTTGGTGGCGCCGAAGATGTCCGGGTCGGCGAGGGTCTGCTGGAGGAAGTCACCCTCGAGCGCGACGGTGTACGAGAGGCCGCCCGGGTAGCTCTCCGGCCGGAAGAAGTTGATGGGCTGGTTGGGGTCGTTCTTGTAGAGCGCGAAGTCCGGCGAGTAGCCGATGGGCTCGCCCTTGTGGAACACGGCCTCGGCGGCGACGCCGCGCGAGTTCACGGGCACGCCGAGCACCTGCGGCTCGGGATTCACGCCCTTCTGGAAGTAGCCGGCGTTGGCTTCGAGTCGGAGGATGGGCAGCACGTCGATGCCCGCGCCGCCGAGGACGCCGTAGTTGGTCTCCAGCTCGTGGATCTGCGCGTTCTCGATGGTGGTCGTCTTGATGCCCGCGTACGCGTAGAAGGGCATCGAGCCCAGGTTCTTGTTGAGCATCAGCTTGGCGCCAGGCACCGAGCCGCCCTGGTTGGGGAAGATGTCCGAGCCGCCCCAGCTGATCTTGTAGGCGTAGCCCAGGCGCATGCGGTCGGCGGAGAGCGGGAAGCCGGTGAAGGAGATGCCCTCCGTCTTCGCGTCCCAGGCCGCGGGCGCGTAGTTCAAGCGGATGTAGCTCGACGCGTCCTGGATCGCGGTGGACTGCGTCTGGGGGTTGTTCTTCTCCGCGAGCACCAGCACCGTGAGCGCCAGCGCGGCCTCGGCCGAGAGCCCGTGGAAGAAGGTGTCGCTCTTCTTGTAGAGCACCAGGTTCGAGAGGGTCTCGAAGCCGGTATAGCGGGTGTTGAAGTTGTCGTAGAACTGGTTGAACTGCGCCGTCTGGCCGGTGCCCGCGATGCGCGGGCCGGGGCTGTTGGGCGTGGTCTCACCGGGCTTGGCGAGCACGTTCTCGTCGGCGAAGAGGAACGAGAGGCGCGTATCCACGAAGTCGCTGGTGTGGATCCACGCGGGGAGCATGTTCTCGTCGCCGGGGCGGTTCTGCTCCACCGCGGGCTGCGCGTTCTTCACCGGCTGTGAAGGCTGAGCGGGCGCCGCGGCCTCCGACGGGTTCGGCGTGGTGGGCTCGCACGTGCCCCCCTTGCACTGGAAGCCTGCGCCGCAGGGCGGGTTGCAGGGCGTCTCCACGCCGGTGAGGTTCGGAGTGATGTCCGAGTTGGGCGCGGGCGTCTGGGCCAGCGCGCTCGAAGCGGGCAGGGCTGCGGCGAGGCCGGCCAAGAGGCCGGCGGCGATCGATCGACGAAGTTCCACGATGTCCCTCTCTCCGCGGCCGCAAAGGCCGCTCCCTCTCAAGTTCCTCGAAGCTATTGCGGTCCGCCGGCGATGCCGCCCGTGCACGGGAACAGGCCCGCCGGGCATCCGGAGTTGCCACCGTCGTCGTACTGCACGGGGTGACAGCACACGTCGTTCGCGTCGCGCGCGTAGATGAGCCAGCGCGGCCGGCTCGCCTGCACCTGGTTGAGCATGCCCGCCACGCGCATGGTTACGCCCTGGTACTGCGGAAGGGCGAACTGCTGCGGGTTGAAGGTGGGCAGGGCGTCGGCGGTCTGGATGCCGATGCGCGTGCCGTCCGACGGGACGTTTACGCCGCCATCTGGGAAGAGCATGTCGGACATGACCACTTCCCACTGGCCGTAGGTGGTGAGCGTGGAGAGCTCACTGCAGATGCCGGTGACGGTGTCGCTGTAGTGGCTGTAGTCGACGGTGCCGCCGTCGATCTGCACCTGGGGGCGGCCGGTGGTGCACGCGATGTAGCAGGCATCCTCAGGGTAGTTCACGTCGTCGGTGAAGCCGTACCAGCCGCCGTGCGACTTCGAGTTGGCGTAGAGGGGCAGGGTGCCATCGCCGTTGTAGTCGCAGTTGACGAAGATGTTGCTCGGCGTGGCGTAGTCGATCACCACGGGCGCCGACTCCAGGCTCTCCAGGCTCATGCCCGCAAGGCCGTCGTTGTAGTAGCCGCAGAGGTCCATCTGGGTGGCGGTTGGGTGGGTGGCGTCGCTGCCACAGGTGGTGAGGTCGATGGGGGTGGGCGCGGGGATGAACTCCGGCGTGGGCAGCTGGTCCACCTTCACCCAGCCCGGGAAGTCGAGCTGGGTGTCGCCGGAGAACTCCTCCAACGAGCCGGTGAGCGAGATGAGGTGGTCGCCCACGTAGAGGTCGTTCGGCGCCTGGTAGGTGTAGACGAAGATGTGGCCGAAGGTGCTGGTGAGCCCTTGCCAGTACGGCGTCGTCGGGTCGTTGGGATCGCTGAACTTCTGCGCCGAGAGATCGGTGACGTAGAAGCCGCTGGAGGTGATGCCGGTGACGATCATGCCGGCGTCGTCGCTGGTGTACGGCTCGTCGATCTCCACGAAGTCGCCCTGGAGCGGGCTGGTGCGGTTGTCGCACGGACCCAGGCAGAGGTGCTCGCTGACCTTGCAGAAGTAGGTGGTGCCGAAGGTTTGGTCAGTGCAGTCGGAGTCCTGGTTGCAGAACGTCACCGGCGGAGCGAAGTTGGCGCTCGGGTCGCAGTCGGGCTGGCGCTGCACGTCAACGAGCGTGGGCCGCTGGAAATACAGATCCTGCGAGGTGCCGGCGGCGTGGGAGAAGTCGCCCGCGTCGGGATCGTCGGCCGGGTTGGGCACGATGTCCATGCCTGCGTCGTCGTACATGTGGTCCGCGGGCTGGTCGAGCACCCACAGGCGCACCCGGCCGAAGACGTGCGCGGCCTCGATGTCGCCCTCGATGTAGCCCGCGTCGGCGTAGAGGGTGCGGGTGAGCGGGTCGATGTCGCCGGGGGTCACGCGCACGGCGACCACGCGGTTCATGTCGGTGTAGACGTTGCCGTTCTCGTCGAGCGCCTGGCCCTTCACGTGGAAGCGCACGCGGCTGAAGGGGAAGGGCCATCCGGAGTCCGGGCTGCCACCGTCGCCGGGCGTGAGCGGCGTGCCGTCGAGGCCAGTCACGCTGGTGACCTGCACCTGGAACGAGCCTGCTTGGTGCGGGAGCACCAGCGGATCCTGCGAGCCGAGGCGGTCGCCGCAGTTGCAGCCGGCAATGGCGGACAGCGCGAGCAGCGCGGGGGCGTAGGAGAGGCGGCGCATCACTTCACCCTCGCTTCAATCCGGCCGTCCTCGACGCCCACCACGATCGGCATGATCGTCGGCTTGGAGCAGAACGACTCCAGCTCCGGCGTGATGTGGCCGCACGCAAACTCGTTGTGCACCAGCACGTCGAGGCAGTTGCACTTGCCGGCGTTGAGCGGCGGCGCGGTGCAGAGCCGGCCCAAGGCGGAGATGGTGCTCGGGTCGAAGCAGGGGTCCACGCCGCCGTCCGCGAGGGGCACCGGCTCACCGCCGTCGGCGACCACCGCTGCGTTCGCGGAGAGCACGTCGCAGGTGCAGGCGCCGCTGCGGATGGCGTCGGCCTGCTGCACGTCGGCCGACTGGAAGCCGCTCTTCAGCCAGCCCTCGAACTGGGCCGCGCTCTGGCAATACCCGGCGGCCACCGGGTCCACCGAGCGGCCCGAGCCGCCGTCGGGGGCTCCGACGGGCGTGCCGTTCGAGTCGTAGGTGAGAATCGTGCCGCAGGGCAGCCCCACGCTGGAAAACTGGTTGCCGGCGTTGATGTCGTCGCAGGTGCACTGGCCGGTCATGTACTCCACCAGGCCGTCGCGGAGGCTCACGCCCGTCTCCACGCGCGAGGTGTTCCGTTTCAGCACCAGGAAGCCCGAGCCGCCGGCGGCGATGTAGTTGTTGACGGCGATCTTGTAGAGGCCGTTCTCGTCGAGCGGCTGGCCGTTGATGGTGATGCCGTACGACTCCTCGGCGTAGCACTCGCCCGCCCCGTTGACGTTGAGGCACTGCCAGGGCGAGCGCTTGTCATCGTCTTCGCGCGGGTAGTTGGCCTGGCAGTCGTCGGCGGTGTTGCAGGGCAGGCCCTGCAGGTTCACCAGCGCCTGGGCGCAGTCCATGGTGAAGCGGGCGCCTGCGATCTGGGCCTGGCTCTGGCAGCCGCGCGTGGCCGACTTGGCTGCCGAGAAGTCGAACAGCTCATGCATCTCGCGGCCGGAGAGGTACATGATGTTGATGGTGTTCTCGAAGGGGAAGACGTTGAACATGTCCTCCAGGTTGATGGGGCCGGCGTAGAGGTTGTCGCGGATGCCGAGGGTGTTGGTGAGGCCGAACTCGGCCTCCACGCGGCGACGGATCTTCATGCTCTCCGCGGTCATGTTGCCGAGCGGCGAGTCGCCCTCGGCGCCGTTGGTCTTGCGCTCGATGTTCTTGGGCGCGAACGCGAAGATCTTCGGCAGATCGAGGGCCACGGTCTGGTTCTCGATGTAGGGCTGTAAGAGCCAGGTGGTGAGCCGGTCTTCCTGCTGGGTGCACTCGTCCCGCTTCGACTCCACCAGCGCGTGGAAGTCCTGGGTGGAGAGGGCGCCGCGCTGGGCGCGGGCGGCGTCGTCGCACCAGATCGCGTCGATGGGGAACGGGTGGTAGGTGTGACCCACCACCTCGCCGCCGAGCGCCATGCGCTCAGGCGTGTCGGTCTTGGGGTCGGGCATGTGCACCATCATGTCCAGCCGGCCCAGGTACTTGGAGAACGCGCCCGAGTGCTGCAGCACCACGCGGCGGTTGGGCTGGTTGGGGTTGACGATCTCTTCGCTGGGGTCGAGCACGATGTGCAGGTGCCCGCCCATGATCACGTCGATGTTCTTCACGCCCGGGATCCACACGTGCTGGGTGCCGTCGGGCAGCGTCTCCAGGATCTTCCACTTGTTATCCGGGTCCGGATCGTTGGCGCGGGTGACGTACTCGCTGATGTCCGAGCGGGGCGGGAAGTAGTCGTCGTAGCCGGTGATGAGCTGCTGGTCCTCGGTGAGGCCGGCGTGGCTGAGGATGACGATGAGGTCCACCTGGGGCTTCAAGAACTCCACCCACTGGCGCATGGCCTCGTTCTGCTCGATGGGGGTGATCTGCAGGGAGTTGTCGCCCTCCACGAGCGAGTCGAGCGAGGAGAGGTTACCCAGGCCAATCACGCCCACCTTGAGGCCGCGCACGTTGAGCACCACGTAGGGACGGCTCACCTGGGCGAGCTGGTTGGAGATGGAGTCGACGGCCGGGTCGGTCTTGAAGTCGTAGTTCGCGGCGAGGAGCGGGTAGGTGCCCCACTTGATGTACTGCTCCACGAAGTTGCGGGCGCCGCGGTCGAACTCGTGGTTGCCGATGACCACCGCGTCGGGCTGGATGAGGCTCATCCAGCGGATCTCGGGCTCGCCGGTGGAGAGGTTGAAGATGGGCGCGCCCTCGAACTGGTCGCCGGAGTCGAGGTGCACCACGCGATCGGAGTTGGCGCGCTCGCGGTGGATGAGCGCGGCCAGGCGGGCCACGCCGCCGTAGGGCGGGGCCTCGGGCGCCAGGCCCAGGTCGATGTCGGTCTTGATGGGCGCGAGGTCGTACGGCAGCAGGCGCGAGTGGATATCCGAGGTGTGGAGGATGGTGAAGCGGACGTCCTGGCCCGCGAGATTGGGCTGATCGCCGTCGCGGGTGGGGAGGCAACCGGCGGCGAGGAGCACACTGGTCGCGAGCACGCAGGGGCGAAGACGCATAGAACCACCCTTCAACCCGCCGCTCTCGGTTGCGGCGTGCACAGGAAGAGGCGGGAGATCCGGAATTCTTCCGAGCCTCACGCCCCGCGGAGGGCGGCCAAGCTAGAGATCTGACCCTTGGGTGTCAAGTGATCGACTTGAAACGAGAATCTCCAAATCCGCAGCGGCGGATCAGTTTGTAGAAGAGATGGAGGGGTGGCGCGGGTTTCCTCGGAACCAGCGGCGCGCGCGTGCTTCGTGATGCGTGAACCGCTCGTTGGATCACTCGAGCTCGGATCACGGTTCACCGATCAGGCATCACCCGCCACGAGGCCAGCATGCGTCAGAGCGTGCCAGGGGAAGTCGGAATCCCCGGGGCCGTGCGCTAACCTCGTCCGCCCCGTGCTCAACCGCGCCATCCAGCTCGCCTACCTCGCCGGCTTCAACGTGCTCCGCGCGACCTGGCGCTTCCGGTTGCCCTCGCAGCGCGGGGCGCTCGTGGCGCTCTGGTGCGGCGGCGAGGTGCTGGTGGTTCGCCACGGCTACCAGCGCGTGTGGACGCTCCCCGGCGGCGGAATCCACCCCGGCGAAGCGGCGATGGCCGCGGCGTCGCGCGAGCTGCGCGAGGAGGTCGGCGTCTCGCTGCCCGCGTCGGCGCTGCAGGCGGCGCTGGTGAGCGAGCGGCTCTGGAACCACCGCTGGGACCGGGTGCACATCTTCGCGGCGCGCGTGCTCCACAAGCCCGAGGTGCGCATCGACGCCCGGGAGATCGTGGAGGCGCGCTGGCTCACGCCCGCGGGCCTGGAGGGGATGTCGGTGCCGCCGCAGGTGCGCGACTACCTCGAACGCAGTCCGCGTGGTCCGGGAGGTGATCTCCACCCGCATTTCGGAGCATGATGGACCGGTGGAGGAGCCTCGCTTGAGAGCCTGGGCCGGTCCAATTGGCTTCGCGGTGTTCTTGGCGCTCGTCGCCGGGCCGCGCGTGGCGCACGCCAAGGGTCACCCCAAGGGCATCGGCTGCATCGACTCCTACGGCACCGTCATCGACGGCGTGGACTCGCCCTCGGACTGCAAGAAGCTCGGCGCGCGCTGGGGCAAGCCGGGCACCAAGTCGCTGCCGAAGGACACCACCGAGAAGTCGGCCGGCTCGTCGCGGCACGGCAAGAAGCACAAGGTGGCCAGCGAGTAGCTTCCGAAGCGCGCTACCGCAGCTGCGTGGTCGCGCGCCTGCGGCAAAGCAGGCCCAGGCCCACCACCAAGCCGAAGACCGCGAACGGATCCGAGCCGCTGGTGCCGCAGCCGCAGCCGCCGCTCTCGGTGCCCTTGCTTCCGCTGGTCGAGCCGCCTTGCGCCGTGCCCGTGGCGCTGCCGGTCGAACCCGTCGCGGAGTGACCCGAGCTTCCTCCGCTTGAACCCGCGGTGCCCTCGGTGGTGGAGCCGCTCGACGAGCTCGAGCCGCTGGTCGTCCCCGAGTCGCTGCCGCTGGTCGACGAGCTCTCGCACACGCCGCTGGTCAGGTCGCAGCCGGCCGAGCAGGCATTGCCGTCGTCGCCGCAGGTGCAGCGGCGGCAGCTCGTGGTGGCGGAGCCGCTGCAGACGGCCGGCACGGCGCCGCTGCTGGCGCACTTGTTCTGCTTGTTGCTCCAGACCTGCTGCACCACCCAGCTGCGCCCGTTGACGGTGATGGTGGCGCCCGGACTCCCGTCGGCGCAGATGTCGGCGACCTCGCCGCAGCCGTTGCTCGAGTCGTACCAGCCACCGGGCGCCGCCATGTTCGCGGTCCCTGGCACGAGGCCGATGTCCGGGTCGGTGACCGCCTCCACCAGCTCGTGCGACGCGGTGTCCGTGCTGTTCTCCATCGCGGTGGCGTCGCCGCCGCAGCCCTGCGCACACGGGCCCGTGAACTCGTCCATGAGCACGGCGTAGAGGAGCGGGTTGCCGTTGTACGTGCCGGTGCCGTGGTAGGCGCAGAACGCCACGCAGGAGTTCCCGGTGCCGCTGGGCCCCGAGACCTTCACGTTGGGCGGGAACTCGATCATGTAGATGGTCTGCGTGTTGCCTGAGCAGTCCAGCGTGGGCGCAGGCAGGACGCCCGCGTCGATCTGGTTGGCGAGCTCGGTCTGGATCTGCGCGTCGGCGAGGGTGCAGGTGCCGGTCGATGCGCAGTGCGCCGGGGTGATGGTGATCCCCGCGGTGGCCGTGCCGCCCAGGACGGCCTGGTTCGTCCCGGAGCTGATGGCCGCGGTGTCGTACTCGTGCAGCCACGACCAGTACGAGCTCCGGGTCACGTCGGCGAAGAACTGCGCCATGCCCGTGGTGGGGTTGGTGAGCTGCGCGTTGACGTGGCTGCCCCAGAACACGGGCACGATCACCGGGCTCTGGATGATGGGGCCGCCGTAGTACCGGAGCCTCGGGGCCTGGCAGATCGGGCTCGAGTCCTGGTTGAAGCCGCCGCGGTAGCGCTTCATCCCGACGTGACGCGGGGCGGGCGCCGGGTCAGCCGGGTGCGGTCGCGCGACCGACGTGCCTTCCACGGCCGCGAGCGTGGCGAGCGCCGTGAAGCAACAAGCGAGGATGGGCGATGGACGAATCATGGAACCCGGTGGAGACCCAGGGACCATCGCACGCGTGGAGTGCACCATCAACTTACGGAAACAGCGTCTCCATCGTCCACGGCGCATCGGCGCGCGCGCGCGTGTAGCGGTGGCGCTCGTGCAGCCGGTACGCGCCCTCGGTCCAGAACTCGATCTCCAGCGGCACCACCCGAAGCCCGGACCAGTGCGGCGGCCGGGGGACCTTCTGCGGAAACTTCGCCTCGAACTCGCGCACCCGCGCCTCGAGCGCCTCGCGCGAGGGCAGCACCTGGGACTGCAGGCTCGCCCACGCGCCGATCTGGCTCCCGCGCGGGCGGCTCGCGAAGTACGCGTCGGCCTCGGCGTCGGACACGCGCTCCACCGGCCCCGACGCACGCACCTGCCGCTTGAGGCTCTTCCAGTGGAAGCAGAGCGCCGCCTTCAGCGCGCCCAGCGCCTCGCGGCCCTTCCGGCTCTCGAGGTTCGTATAGAAGGTGAAGCCGCCGTTCTCGAAGGCCTTGAGCAGCACCACCCGGACCGAGGGCTGGCCGTCGGGGCCCACGGTGGCGAGGGTCATGGCGTTCGGGTCGCTGGGCTCGCTCCGGCTCGCCTCGGCGAACCAGGCCCCAAACCGCACGAAGGGATCTCGCTCCACGGACATGGGGCGCACTCTAATCGCCCGAGCCGAAATCTGCCCGCGCGAGCACCACGCGATGGCTCGGGGCCCCGCTCCCCTGCTCGGTGGACGACGCCGCCCAAACCTCGCCCCCGCCTGCAATGGGCCGTACACTCGCGCCCGTGCTGCGGTCCACGTTCTGGCGACAGCTCTGGGTGGCGCTCATGGTCGGCCTGATGGCCGGCGCGGGCGGTGCGGGCGTGGCCTACTTCCGCTGGGCGGAGCGCCCCGAGCACTACTGCTACGACCGGCTGCTCCTCGCCGCCCAGCAGTACCTGCCCAAGCCCGAGTCCGAGCCGGTGGTGATGGTGGCCATCGACGACGCCTCCATCGACCAGGTGCGCCGCGACCTGTTCTATCCCTGGCCCTGGCCGCGCTCGCTGGTGGGCCTGGCGGTGCAGGAGCTGGAGACGCTGGGCGCCAAGGTCATCGTCCTCGACCAGCTCTTCTTCGACTACACGGTGCACGGGACCAAGGACGAGGTGGAGTTCGTCGACTTCCTCCATCACACGAACAACGTGGTGGTGGCCGCGCAGACCGCGGAGCTCTCCCCCATGCCGAGCGTGGGGAGCGGGAGCTGGGCGGTGCGGCTCGCGGCCTTCAAGACCCGCGCGGAGGCCATGGACTTCGCCATCGAGCCGCTCGCGCACCAGTACCAGGTCTACCTGGTGCCCGGCAGCGGCGGCACCACCGGCGTGTGGCTGGGTGGCTTCGGCAGCCGCACCAAGCTGGAGGACCGGCTCTCGGGCATGGTGAGCCTGGGCGACGTGAAGATCGTGGGCGAGCCGGAGATCCGCGAGCTCACCGCCGAGGAGCTCACCCACGCCCTGGACGCCGACGCCTGGGTGCCGGCCCGCGACAAGCTCGACGTGCCCGGGCTCTCCAGCCTGCAGATCCCCGGCGACGAGGGCTGGCTTCTGCCCCGGCCGGAGATCGCCGCCACCGCGCGGGTGGGCTTCGCCAACGACACCGTGCGCACCGTGGGCGGCGAGCGCGGGGAGTTCGAAGAGGTCGCCAACGACGACGGCGACCTGCCGCTGAGCGGCTCCGAGCGCCAGGTGCGGCTCTTCGTGCGCCGGGGCAAGGACATCTACCCCTCGCTCTCGCTGGCCGCGCTTCTGGCCACCAACCCGGGCCCGCTCAGCATCCGCGATGGCCGGCTCCACTACGGCGACAAGAGCGTGCCCATCAACCGCCGGGGGTTCATGAACATCGCCTACCCGTCGAGCATGGCGGCGTTCGATGCGGCGTTGCCGGGCTCGAACCGGGTGATCCACATCCACTTCTCCAACGTGGTCCGCAACGCGCAGCGCCGCGAGCACCAGCAGAGCACCGACGCCAACCTGGCCGCCGCAGTGAAGGGCAAGGTGGTGGTGGTGGGGAACCTGGCCTCCGACCTCTACGACGTGAAGGTCACGCCGGTGGAGGGCATGAACTCGGGCTCGGCGGTGGTGGCCTCGTCGCTGCGCACCCTCCTGCTCGGCGACGCCGTGGCCCGCGCCACCCGCGAGCAGGACGCGCGCTGGGCCTTCGCCATGGGCCTGCTCGGCGCCCTCTACGCGCTCATCGTGTTCCGCTACGCGCGCAGCTCGGGCTTCATCGTGGTCAGCGCCCTGGGCGTGATGGCCGGCGCGGCCCTCTACGCGAGCTACGCACTGCACACCTTCGTCGACGCGCGCGTGTGGCTGGCGGTCTTCACCCCCGGTGCGGCCTTCGGCGCGGCGGCGGTGGGCACCGGCTGGATCAACTTCGGCGAGGCCGACACCGACCGCGAGCGCGTGGCCCTGGCCCTGGGCCGCTTCACCAGCCCGGCCATCGTGGAGAGCGTGCTGCGGAACCCGCTGCTCATCGCGCCCAAGCGCCGCGAGCTCACCATCCTCTTCAGCGACATCGCCGGGTTCACCACCATCTCCGAGTCCATGCCCGCGCCCCGGCTCGCGGAGCTCCTCGCCATCTACTTCACCGAGGTCACCGCGCCCATCGCACAGACCCAGGGCCACGTGGACAAGTTCATCGGCGATGCGGTGATGGCCTTCTGGAACGCGCCGCTCCCCAACGAGCGCCACGCCGCGCTGGCGTGCAAGGCCGCGCTCGCCATGCGCGAGCGGCTCGACAAGATCCGCGCCGCGCTCAAGAAGGACTTCGGCGTCGAGGTGACCGCGCGGGTGGGCCTCAACTCGGGCGAGGTGGTGGTCGGCGAGATGGGCGCGCGCGGGAAAGAGGGCGAGCAGAAGTCGAACTACACCTGCCTCGGCGACGCCGTGAACCTCGCCTCCCGGCTGGAGGGCGTGAACAAGATGTACGGCACCACCATCCTCTGCGGCCCGCGCACCCAGGAGCTCGCCGGCGAGGGCTTCGTCTTCCGGGAGATCGACCGCGTGCGCGTGAAGGGCAAGACCGAGGCCGTGACGGTGTACGAGCTGGTGTCGGCCAAGGGCGACAAGCTCGAGGCCGGCCTCAAGGACGCGCTCACCCGCTACGCCCAGGGCCTGGCCGCGTACCGCGAGCGCAACTTCGCGGCCGCGCAGACCCACTTCGAGGCCGCGCTCGCCGCCAAGAAGGACGATGCCCCCAGCGCGATCTTCCGCGACCGCTGCAAGGACTACCTCGCGTCGCCGCCGCCCGCCGACTGGGACGGCGCCAACACCCTGCACGATAAGTGATGCTGGGTGGGCAGGTGCCCGAGTTCCCGCCCAGGCGCTCAGGTGCCCACGAACTTGGGATCAGGGATCGGGGATCGGGTCTCAGGGATCGGTTGGGGAACGTATCAGGGTACGATTCCCGTGACCCTCATCCCAGCCGATCCCCGATCCCCGATCCCCGATCCCAAGTTCGTGTGCGCAATCGGAACACGCTGCGGGAACCTGGGCGTCCCCAGGTTCGTCTTGTGCGTCTCCACCGACGTGCGGTCCGTCACTGGCGTAGGGCCGGTGATTGACGCACGATGGAGAGAGGTTGCGCCCGTGCGGCCGCGCGCGGCGCCCCAAGGAACGATCCCCATGTCTCCGTGGCTCGTCATCCCCGCGCTGGTGCTGCTCGCAGGCAAGGGCACCCCCAAGTCCAGGTCCGACGCGAAGGGCGAAACCAAGATCGTGCTCAACCGCGCGCGCTTGATGGCCGAGCCCAAGTTCTGGGCGCGCCACGTGGGCGAGGTGGAGCGCGGCGCCAAGGTCAGCATCCTCGAGACCCAGTCGAGCTGGGTGAAGATCACCGATAACCACAACCACACCGGCTACGTGCCCGTGACCACCTTCGTGGACGACGCCGTCGACGCCAGCCAGCTCGGGCGCGTGGGCGAGGTTCAGGACAACGCGCCGGTGAGCGCCGCCCAGGCCGCCAACGCGTCGCGCGGGTTCTCCCGCGAGGCCCAGCAGGCCGCGGTCGACAAGGCCCACGCCCAGGCCGCCGACGCCTGGGTCGACAAGTACGAGGGCAAGGACAACGACGCCGCCCTGGAGAAGGCGCTCGCCGCCAAGGAGCCCGGCTTCATCACCGACGGGCACCTGTTGGGAGGCAAGCCGTGATCAAGTTGGGCCTGGCCGTGGTCCTCGCCGCCGACGCGTGCACCATCGGCACCGTCAAGATCGAGAACCCCGTCGAGCAGGTGAAGCACACCGTCAAGCGCGCCGCCGGCACCGAAGAGTGCACGCCGCAGCAGCTCTGGCCCTACACCTTCTCCGCCGAGGACGAGTACTGGTTCGGGCGGAACGTCGCCGACCGGCTGCTCGCGCCCTACGTGCCCGCCAAGATCTACGAGCCCGACTCGCCCCAGGCCATCTACCTCAACGAGGTGGGCAACGTGGTGGCGGCAGCGTCCGCCGCGCAGCGCGACGACGGCGGCGGCTACCACAACGACCTTCCGCGCAAGTTCCCCGCGCGCGCGCGCCTCGACGACACCGCAGATCGCCCGCTTCCCATCCGCGGCTATCACTTCATCCTGGTGAAGGATCCCCAGCCGGTGGCGCTGGGACTGCCCGGGGGCTTCGTGATCGTCTCCGACGGCCTCGTGGCCCGGACGACCGACGAAGACCAGCTCGCGGGCGTCCTGGCGCACGAGCTCGGCCACGTGACGCGCGGCCACGGCATCGTGGCCATCGAGAAGATGCTCTGCGGTCGCAGGGACAGCGTCTTCGCGCAGGCCAGCCAGAACCTCCACGCCACCAAGATCGGCGGCGGGCTGGCGTTGAACCTCCCGTTGGACAAGGCCATCGAGCTCTTCGACCAGGGCGTGAACTACTTCCAGGACATCATCACCACCAAGGGCTACCCGGCCGCCTACGAGGGCGAGGCCGACGCCTACGGCACGCGCTACCTCGCGGGCGCGAGCTACTCCGCACTGGCCCTGGCGGATCTGCTGAACCACGTCGACAAGGATCCGGCCTTCAAGCCCACCGACGACGAGCACGAGCGGCCGGCGTCGCGCGCCACCAAGGTCACCAAGCTGGTGACCGACGAGAAGCTCCAGCCCGGCCACTCGCCGTACGAGGCGGATCGCACCAAGCGCTTTGGCGTGGCCTTCCCGCCGCAGCCGGCGTCGACGCCCGCGGCCCAGGTGAAGACCAAGAGCTGACCGGAACAATCAGGGATTCAAAGGGGTGCGCTCGTTGGGAGGCTCGCGATCACGAGTCTCGGTATCGCGACAACGAGACTTGGTATCGCGACAACGAGCCTTGGTATCGCGACAACGAGCCTTGGTATCGCGA
>JAFEBB010000114.1 GCA_018266075.1 Deltaproteobacteria bacterium
CGTTCGAGCCGCCGAACCCACCGATGCTGCCAAAGCCGTTCGAGCCGCCGAACCCGCCGATGCTGCCGAACCCGTTCGAACCGCCGAACCCGCCAATGCTGCCGAAGCCGTTCGAGCCGCCGAACCCGCCGATGCTGCCGAAGCCGTTCGAGCCGCCGAGGCTGCCGAAGCCGCTGTTCGTGCCAAAGCCGGAGCTCGAGCCGCCGATGCCGCCGAATCCCGAGGTGGCGCCGTTGTTGCCGCTGGTCGCGCCGCCCGTGGTGTTGCCCGAGGTGGCGCCGGTGCCGTTGGCCGCGGTCACCGCGGTGGTGCCGCTGGTGCCCGTGCTGTGCGAGCCCGAGGTGCTCGTGTTGGTCACGCCCGTCGAGCCGCCGGGGCCGCCCGTGGTGTGCGTGCTGCCGGAGGAGCTCGTCGAGCCGCCCGTGCCCGTCGCGCCCGCAGCGCCGGTGGCCGTGGAAGTGGTGTGGCCGGTGCTGCCCGTGGTGCCCGTCGGCTCGGTGCCGCCGCAGGCCCAGAGCGCGGCCACGGCGAGGAACGCAGCGACGAAGAGCGAACGGCGCATCAGAGACCTCGGGTTTCGGGAGGCGGTGTTATCGCACGGTCGCTCGCGCAGTTGCCACCCGACCACCTGGGGCCCCGACGGGGCGCTCGCTCCTTGTAGAGCCTCGTTGACAGCCCGTTGTCTCCCGGCGCGCAACGGCGTTGACGCCGCGCGCAGCCCGCGGCTATAAACCGCGCGCCCCGAGGCCCTGCCTGGGGGTCTGGCTGCCCTGCACCCTCTCGCGGAGCGGCCCTTTCTCCCTCGAGAGGGAAGGTGAACCATGCTCCATCAGGAGAAGAAGGCCGAGCTCATCGGCAAGTTCAAGCAGCACGACAAGGACACCGGCTCGCCCGAGGTGCAGGTGGCGATCCTGTCCGAGCGCATCGGCGAGCTGACCGAGCACTTCAAGACGCACGCGAAGGATCACCACTCGCGCCGCGGCCTGCTCAAGCTCGTGTCGCACCGCCGCCGCCTGCTCGATTACTTGAAGGACAAGGATCCCGCCCGCTACAAGAAGCTCATCGAGGGCCTGGGCATCCGCAAGTAAGGCCACGTCGGGGCGCTCGGGAGTACCGGGCGCCCCTTCGTCGTTTCTGGACCCGAGAAGGAGGCCCCAACCCCAAAGCCCGCCCGGTCGCCGAGCGATCGTTGCGCCGTTTGTACCAGCCTTTGGTTTCCGATCCGCCTGCTGGAGCCGCTCCAGCGCGCCGACCAGAGATCAAAGCTGGGGCCGATGCGCAACGCACCGCCCTCCCCGCCCGGCCCATTCGATTTCTCGCAGCACGCCGCGCCACCGCGGCACCGACGTTCCCAACCCGAACCAGGCATCAAAGCCAAGGTCCGCGCGTGCGGACCGCTCCGGTCACCGGAGCAAAGAAAGAGAGCAGCCCATGGCAGTCATCACTAAGAACATCAAAATCGGCGATCGCGACATCAAGATCGAGACCGGCAAGGTGGCCAAGCAGGCCAACGGCTCGGTCACCGTGCAGTGCGGCGAGACCATCGTGCTCGTCACCGCCGTCTCCGCCAAGGAGCGCAAGGAAGGCCTCGACTTCTTCCCGCTCACCGTCGATTACCTGGAGAAGCTCTCCGCCGCCGGCCGCATCCCCGGCAGCTACTTCCGCCGCGAGGGCCGCCTGACGGATCGCGAGACGCTCAGCTCGCGCGTGATCGACCGCTCGCTCCGCCCGCTCTTCGCCGAGGGCTACGCCAACGAGACCCAGGTCATCGCCACCGTGCTCTCGTTCGACCAGGAGAACGACTCCGACGTGCTCGCGCTCACCGGCGCCTCCGCGGCGCTCGCGTGCAGCGACATCCCCTTCAACGGCCCCATCGCCGGCGTGCGCGTGGGCCGCGTGAACGGCAAGCTCGTGGCCAACCCGACCCTGTCGGAGCGCGCCAAGAGCGACATCGACATCGTCATGGCCGCGTCGCGCGAGGCCATCGTGATGGTCGAGGGCGGCGCTGAGCACATCAGCGAGGCCGAGATGGTGGACGCGCTCATGTTCGGCAAGGAGAGCGTGAAGGCCGCGCTCGACGCCCAGGAGCAGCTCACCAAGGAGCTGAAGAAGACCGAGAAGCGCAAGTTCGACCCGATGGCCACCCCGGCCGAGATCAAGGCCCAGGTGAAGCCGCTCGCGTGGGACGACATCAAGAAGGCCTACGCCATCCACGACAAGGGCGACCGCTACGCCGCCCTCGGCGACGTGAAGAAGAAGGTCACCACGCACTTCAAGGAGAAGCTCGGCGACGCCTATGCCAAGCAGGAGAAGGCCATCAAGGGCGCCATCGAGGACCTCAAGTACGAGTACATGCGCGGCATGGTGGTGGACGACAAGAAGCGCATCGGCGACCGCGCCTTCGACGGCATCCGCCCCATCTCGTGCGACGTGAGCGTGCTGCCCCGCACCCACGGCTCGGCGCTCTTCCAGCGCGGTGAGACCCAGGCCATCGTCTCCACCACCCTCGGCACCAAGGAAGACGACCAGCGCATCGAGACGCTCACCGGCGAGATCAGCAAGCGCTTCCTCCTGCACTACAACTTCCCGCCCTACTCCGTCGGCGAGATCAAGCCGCTCCGCGGCCCCGGTCGCCGCGAGGTGGGCCACGGCGCCCTAGCCGAGCGCGCGCTCCTCAAGGTCATGCCGGATGAGGCCGACTTCCCCTACGTGGTGCGCATCGTCTCGGAGATCACCGAGTCGAACGGCTCCTCGTCGATGGCGAGCGTGTGCGGCGGCTGCCTCTCGCTGATGGATGCGGGCGTGCCCATCAAGGCGCCGGTGGCCGGCATCGCCATGGGCCTCATCAAGGAGGGCGAGAAGATCGCCATCCTCTCCGACATCCTCGGTGACGAAGACCACCTCGGCGACATGGACTTCAAGGTCTGCGGCACCGAGAAGGGCATCACCAGCATCCAGATGGACATCAAGATCACCGGCGTGACCCGGGAGATCATGGCCACCGCGCTCGAGCAGGCGCGCAAGGGCCGCATGCACATCCTGGAGCAGATGGCGAAGAGCCTGCCCGCGAGCCGCAAGGAGATCAGCAAGCACGCCCCGCGGATCACGGTCATCAAGATCCGCCCCGAGCGCATCAAGGACGTCATCGGGCCCGGCGGCAAGGTGATCAAGGACATCATCGCCCGCACCGGCTGCTCGGTGAACATCGACGACAACGGTGACGTCGCCATCGCCAGCTCCAACCAGACGCAGGTGGAGATGGCCATCAAGATGGTGCAGGCGCTCACCCAGGAGGCCGAGGTGGGCCGCATCTATCTGGGCACCGTCCGCAAGATCACCGACTTCGGCGCCTTCGTGGAGCTGTTCCCCGGCACCGACGGCCTCGTCCACATCTCCGAGCTCTCCGACAAGCGCGTGAAGAGCGTGGAGGACGTGGTCAAGGAGGGCGAGGAGGTGCTGGTGAAGGTGATCAGCGTCGACCGCGCCGGCAAGATCCGCCTCAGCCGCAAGGAGGCGCTCGCCGAGAAGAACGGCCAGCCCGCCGCGGCGCCGTCGGCCCCCCCGGCCAAGGCGTAATTCGCGTCTGACAGGAAGGCCCGCGTCCACCTCCGGGTGCGCGGGCCTTCGTGTTTCCAGCGGCCGATCTCGCGCGCGCATCGGCTACACTCGCCGCATGGACGCCGCCTCGCGCGCGCAGTGGGCCCTGGGCATCGCGTTCTCGCGCGACGACGTGGGCCACACCGACTGGAACCAGGCCGCGGCCATCCTCGCTGCGGCGTGCGCGTTGCCCGGAGCTCAGGGCCTGGAGTCGCGCGCGCTCGAGCAGGCCATGGAGCTCGCGGCCGAGCGGTTCTCGCGTTCGCCCAAGCGGGCCGCGCTGCCCGCGGTCCCGGGCGAAGAGGACGCCGGCTTCGACGACCTCATCGGCTTCACGGCTGCCGCGCTTCGACACGGTGGGCTCGCGACGAACTACGTGGCCTTCACGCTGCGCGCGTGCGAGCTCGCGGACCGGCAGCTCACCCAGCAGGAGAAGACGCGGCTCACGCGCGTGGTGCGCTCGGTGCTGGTGGTGCGCGAGGTCGACCGCTATCTCGGCGGCAGGCGCGAGGCCCAGCCCGGGCTGCCGAAGGATCTCTGGGAGGCGCAGCAGCTGCTCGAGGCCCAGGCGGTGGAGCAGCTCGAGTTCATCGCGCCGGACCAGGTCTTCAAGGGCACGCGCGTGGCCTTCGTGGGCGAGCTCATTCACGGCGTGATCCACGCGTACGCCGTACGCCAGGTGCTCCGGCTCGTGCCCCAGACCGCGCGGATGCCCCAGACGCGGCTCGCGGAACAGATTAGCGCGCAGCAGCACTTGATCGAGCTCAACCCGCCGCAGCAGTTCGACGACTTGAACCCGCCCTCGAGCCTCGACTACCTCGAGGTGCTGGGCCAGGGCTTCGACGACCCCGAAAAGCTGCAGTTCGCCTGCTGCGCGCGCGAGCTCTACGACGCGCACGATCGACCCGAGGCCTGGGAGGCGCACATCGCGCGCACCCTGGCCGCGCTGGAGTGAGCCATGCCGGTTGTCCAAGTGCAGCGCGTGGGTGACCGCGGCGAGCCGCTGGCCCTGCCCCGCTACATGACCGACGGCGCCGCAGGGCTCGACCTGCTCGCCGACGAGGCCGTGACGCTCGAGCCCATGGCGCGCGCGAAGGTGCCGACGGGCCTGGCGCTCGCGATTCCGCCGGGCTTCGAAGGCCAGGTTCGGCCGCGCTCGGGGCTCGCCGACAAGAAGGGCGTGACCGTGCTCAACGCGCCCGGGACGATCGATTCCGACTACCGCGGCGAAGTTGCCGTGCTGCTCGTGAACCTCTCGGACCGGCACGTGGAGATCGCGCGCGGCGAGCGCATCGCGCAGCTGGTGCTGGCCAAGGTGGAGCGCGCGGAGCTTGCCGAGGTGAAGGAGCTGGCCGCGACCGTGCGAGGGGCCGGCGGCTTCGGCTCGACAGGCCGGTGATGCTGCGGATTGCGATATATCTCGTTCTCGCGTCGCAGCCAGGCGCGGGCGTGGCCAGCGATCCAGACGGCGGCATCGCGGCGGCCATCACCAGCGCGGGCCAGCAGGTCGACGCGCGGTGTCTCGAGAAGCTCGACGTCTTCCCGGGCATCATGCTCGAGGGCATCTACGCAGGCGCGGGCGTGTGCACCTGGAAGGGCTACGTGGCCGACGGCGTTTGGACGAACGTCGATGCGCCGCAGGCCGCAATGAACCACGAGGGCTGGCCGACGGCCGACACCAAGCACCGCCAGCACCTGGCGCTCGGCTGGGCGCGCGAGGTGCTCTTTCGCTACCAACTGCTCGAGACGCCCGACACCGACATCCCCAAGGCCGATTGGGCCGCGCCCATCGCCGAGCAGCAGCCGGACGGAACCGTTCGCGTGCGCGCGTGGCGACAGGTGCCGGACTCGAAGCCGAAGCGGACGTACCAGCGCATCGAGGTTGTCTTCGACGCGAGTGGCAAGCCAGGCAACGCCAAGGTCCTTCAGACCCTGACGCGCTGATCAGCCGCGCTCACCCAGGATCCGCGCGGCCTCGGGCGTATACGTGCGCGCGCCCGGCTCGTGCAGCACCAGCGGCGGCAGCGTGTTCATCCGCGACTCCGCGAGCGACGCCTCGAGCAAGAACATCTTCGCGGGCTCGTCGGCGCGCGGATGTACGAGCTGCAAGCGGGTCGGACTCAGGCCGAGCTGCACGAACGCATGCAGCACCTCGTCGAGCCGCGTCGCTGGATACACCACCGCGAGCTTTCCATTGGGCTTGAGCAGGTGCTTCGCGGCCGGCCCGAGGTCCGCGAGCGAGTACGTCAGCTCGTGCCGAGCGTGCGCGCGCTCGGAATTCGGGCTCACGCGATCGCTCGCGGCCTGAAACGGCGGATTGGAAACGACGAGATCGAACGACCGCGACGGCAGCTCGAGCTTCCGCACGTCGCCCTCGACGACCGTCACGCGCTGCTCGAGCCGATTCAGCGCCACGCTTCGACGCGCGCGATCCGCGAGCGCCGGCTGCAGCTCGAGCGCGGTCACTCGCGCGTCCGGCGAGCGGTGCGCGACGATCATCGCCACCACCCCGCTGCCGGTGCCGAGGTCGACCACGCTGCCCCTCGCCGGCGAGACGAAGTCCGCGAGCAACACCGCATCGAGGCTGAAGCGATAGCCCTTCTTGTGCTGGATGACGCGCAGCGCGCCGCCGAGTGCGGCGTCGAGCGTCTCGTCGTCGCGGGCGGTCACATTAACCTGGTGGTTAATACGCGTTCTTCGAGAGGAAGCCGCCGAGCACGGTGCGCACGCAGATCTTGAAGTCGAGCACCAGCGACCAGTTCTCAATGTAGTACAGGTCGTACTCGATGCGCTTCTCGATGCTGGTCTGGCCGCGCAGGCCGTTGATCTGCGCCCAGCCGGTGATGCCCGCCTTCACCTTGTGCCGCAGGTGGTAGCGCGGGATCTGCTTCTTGAACTCCTCGATGAAGACCGGCCGCTCGGGGCGCGGGCCCACCATGCTCATGTCGCCCATGAGCACGTTGAAGAGCTGCGGCAGCTCGTCGATGGACGTCTTGCGGATGAACGTGCCGAACGCGGTGCGCCGCGGGTCCACCTTGCTGGCCATCTGCGCGCCCGCGACCTCGCTGTCGGTGCGCATGGAGCGGAACTTGAGGATGCGGAAGACCTCGCCGTCCATGCCCATGCGCTCCTGCGCGTAGAACACCGGGCCCTTGCTGGTGAGCTTCACCAGCACAGCGGCCACCAGCATCACGGGCGCGAGGAGAGCGAGCGCCACCAACGAGAAGAAGACGTCGAACGCGCGCTTGGCCACCCAGCTCCAGCCCTGCAGCGGGCCGTGCTGCAGGCTCACGATGGGCAGCCCGCCGAACTCCTCGAGGCCGCCGGAGAGCGTGATGTACTGGTACAGATCGGGCACGACCTTCACGTCGACCGTGTGGAAGGTGAGCTGGTGCACCAGCTTCTTCAGGCCCGCCTGCTCTTCGCTCGGCAGCGCGATGATCACCTGGTCGGCGTGGGTCTCGGCGAGGACGCGATCGAGATCGTCGAGGGTGCCCAGCACCTTCGCGCCCTCGACGTCGCTGCCGACCTTCTCCGCCTTGCGGCTCAAGAAGCCGGCCACGCGGAAGCCGAGCTCCTGGTGATCGCGCAGGCTGCGCACGACCTGCTGGCCGAGCTCACCCGCGCCGATGACGAGGATGTCACGCAGGTTGTGGCCGCGCCGACGCAGCGCGCGCAGCACCTCGCGGAAGGCCACCCGCGCGATCGAGACCAGCACGAAGGCCAGCAGCGCGAAGAGTCCCAGCGTCAGGCGCGAGTAGCGCTCCTCGCGACCGAAGTAGGTGATGGCCACCACGATGAGCGTGCCGACGACGGTGGCCTTGAAGACGCCGAAGAGCTCGTCGAAGTGCGTCTTGGCGCGGCCGGAGGCGTAGAGCCCCTGCGTCGAGAACACCACCGGCCAGACGACGACGATCGCCACCAGCAGCGAGAGCGTCTCGCGCTCCGGCGCGAAGCCCAGCGGCAGCGGACGCAGGAACTCGAACTGGAAGCGCAGCACGTAGGCGATCGCGAACGCCGCAGCGACCATCAACAGGTCGAGGATCGCCTTGATCGACGCGTGAAAGCGATGGGCGCGCTGGAACACCGCACTCCCCTCCTGAAAAGCGCGTCTGATTTAGCACAGCTTGTCCAGCGGGCAAGCGGCCCTGGGCTACGCGAGCGCCGGCCGGCGGCTCCAGCTCGTCGGCCCCATCGGGCCTGCGTCCTGGCGCAGGTGGGCCTCGATGCGGCGCTTGAACTGGTTGCGGTCGAAGGCCTCGGCGTGCCGACGCAGCGCCGCGGGATCGAAGCGCGACTCCGCGGCCTCGAAGCGGCGCACGGCGTCGATGAAGTCCTCCACGCTCTGGCGCGGGAAAAAAATGCCGGTGGGCGTATTCGCGCCGGGCTCGAGCGGAATCACGGTGTCGCGCACGCCGCCCTTGCCGTAGGCGATCACCGGTCGGCCCGATGCCATGGCCTCGAGCGGCGTGATGCCCGCGTCCTCTTCGCCGGGGAAGATGAACGCCTTGCAGCGCGCGTAGAGGTGCACGAGCTGCGTGTCGTCCACCGCGCCCAGCAGATCGATGTTCGGCCCAGCGAGCTTCTTGATGCGCTCTGCGTCCTGGCCGCTGCCCACGATCTTCAAGGGCCGTCCGAGCCGGTTGAACGCCTCGACGGCCAGGTCCACGCGCTTGTAGGGCGCGAAGGCGCCGACCATCAGGTAGAAGTTGTCGCGCTGGGCAGCAGGCACGGGCTTGAAGCGCGCGGTCTCCACGGGCGGGAAGATGACGTGCGCCTCGCGGCGGTAGCGCTTGCGGATGCGCTCGGCCACGTGGGTCGAGTTCGCGATGTAGCGATCCACGCGCAGCGAGCTCGACTCATCCCACGCGCGCAGGAACGGCGCGGTCACGGCCGCGGCGAGGCGCGTGAGCCGGCCCGCCCGTCCCGGGCCGAAGTACTCGTTGTACTGGTCCCACACGTAGCGCATGGGCGTGTGCACGTAGCTCACGTGGGTGCAGTGCGGCGGAGTGATCACGCCCTTGGCAACGCAGTGCGAGCTGGAGATGACGAGGTCGTAGCGCGAGAAGTCGAAGCGCTCGATCGCATGCGGGAACAGCGGCAGGTAGCGGCGATAGGAGCGCTCGAGATCCGGCAGGTGCTGGATGAACGAGGTCTTGATGTGCATCCGCTCGATCGTCGGCGAGCACGAGCCCTTCACGTGAAGGAGCGTGTGCAGATCGGCGTCGGGATAGAGCTCGCAGAACACCTCGAGCACCTTCTCGCCGCCGCGCATTCCGGTGAGCCAGTCGTGCACCAGCGCCACCCGCATGTTCGCCTCCTCGATTGTCCGCGGGCGTAAAGTACAATCAATTGGCTCCCAGGAGATGATCTCGTGATCGTTGCGCTCGCCCTGCTCTCCCAGCTCTCGATTGGCGACTGGCCCAAGGACACTTCGGCGGCGCCCAAGGAGAACCCCACGCTCGGGCCGCTGGAGGTCTGCGAAGCGATGACCAAGGCCGTGAAGGACGGCGACATGGACGCGCTCGTCGGTCACTGCACGGCCTATGGTCGCTCGCGCTTCAACGAGAAGGCGAAGGTGGCGCTCAAGGGGCTGCACAGCCTGCTGGTGGGCGTGCGCTGCGTGCGCCTCGACCACGAGGACGACAAGTCCGACCCGCCGCACGCGCTGATCTGGATCTACGCACCCGAGGGCAAGAGCCGCGACATGCCCTTCGTGAAGGAGAATGGCTTCTGGCGCTACGACCAGCAGACCTACGAGCAGATGAACAAGAAGAAGTAGCGCTCAGCGCATCCGGGCCACGAGCGGCACGTGATCGCTCAGGCCGTGGAAGCGCCCCGAGCGATCGCCGAAGGGATGGCTGTCGTCGAGATCGACGCCCTCCACGCCCGGCCCTGCAAACACGTGATCCAGGTGCATGCGCAGGTTCATGAAGCCTGCGGTCGGCCACGCTTTCAGCTCGGCGAGGTCCTTGTGCTGCACGGCGGCCTGCATGTCGCGCAGGCCGATCTCCTCGGTGAGGTAGCGGTACACCGGGGAGCCCGGACTGGAGTTGAAGTCGCCGACCACCACGAACTTCTCGCCGGCGCTCTCGCGCTGGATGAACTTGATGAGCGTCTGCGCTTCGGCGAGCTGGTTCGGCCCGTAGCCCATGCGCTCCTGGCTTCGCCAGAACTCCTTGGCGAACGGCGTGGGCAGCGAGAGGTGCGTGTTGAAGACGTGCAGGCCATGCTCGCCGCCCAGGCGCATGTGCGCGCAGATCCGCGTCTGCTTGGTGCGGGCGGTGACTTCCATCGCGCGGTGGGTGATGTCGTGCGGCGAGGCGGCGTTGTGGCGATCGATGACCAGATCGCGGCGCACGAGCATCGCCAGGCCGGTCGTGTAGAGGTTCGCGCGCGCCGTGAACTTGTAGGCGTGCGCGCGGAAGTAGAAGGGCTCGTACGGACAGACCAGGCCGCGCTCTTCGAAGGTGCTTCGCAGCACGCCCATCAAGCGCTCGAGCTGGGTCTCCTCGGGGTGCGCCTTCTTGACGGTCAAGCTGGCGCGCAGCGAGTCGGTCTCCACCTCCTGGAGGCAGACCACGTCGGCCAGGGGAACGAGCGTGGCCAGCGACTCGCTGATGCCGCGCATCGACCGCGCGGTGCTGGTGAGGCCCTTCAACGCGTGCGCAAAGTAGCGCACGTTGTACGAGACCACCCGGAGCGGCTCTTGTTTGGGCATCGCTGCTCGGAAAACTAGGCCAGCGGCTTCGTCTCGTCCGCAGAAAAGAAGCAAGCCCCCGACCGCTGGTCGGAGGCCCTACCAGAGCAGGCACGCGCCCGCTCCGATTCCCCACAAACTTGCTAGTTCAGCGTCGCCGTGAAGTCGACGAGGTCCACCGACTTCTCCGCCATCCCGAACTTCACCACGTCGCGGTAGCCCTCGGCGTCGCCGCCGACCTGCAGGGGCATGGCCTTCTCGAAGCGCAGCGTGGCGCCCTCGGTCATGAAGTCGAAGATGCCCGGGTGGCGCCAGCGGCCCTGCCACATGGGCAATAGATTTGCCAGGCAGGTGGTCCCCGCGACACTCGCCGCGCGCAGGTGCATCATCCCGCGGCGCTTGCCCGCGAAGGGGAAGATCTTGAAGTTGAAGCCGTAGCAGGGCACCGTGCCCGCCGCGGCGATGTTGATGGGCCCGCGGTAGAGCACGTCACCCGCGGCGTACTCCTGAACGGGCTTGCCCTCGGCGTCGAGGCGGAAGCTGCGGCCGTCGGCGACGATCTCGCCCTGCACCGGCTTCGGGTGCGCGAGGTACTTGGGCAGGGTCATGAAGACCACCGAGCCAAAGTAGCCCGGCCCGCCCTTGATGCCCTTCTTGGCGAGCTCCACGTAGTTGTTCAGGATGGCCGCGTCGAAGCCCAGGCCCGCGAACGGCGCCATCTTGCCCGCGCAGGTCACCAGGTCGAGCCGGCGCACGCTGGGGACCTCGTTGGCCCGCGCGCGGAGGATGTCGTCGAGGATGCCGTCGCCCGAGAGCGAGCTGGCGCCGACCAGGTTGGCGAGCGAGTTGCCGGTGCCCAGCTTGAGCACGCCGTAGCGCGGCGGGCGGCGAACGCCCCGGCGCGCGAGCTCCGCGTCGATGGCGTTCACGAAGCTCATGAACGTGCCGTCGCCGCCGCCGGTGAAGACGGTGCTGTAGCGGCGCTCGACCACCTGCTGGGCGATGGCGTCGACCTGGTCGAGCGAGCGCGAGACGTAAAGGTCGTCTTCCGGAACCACGTGGCCCACGCGGTTGATGACCTTGTCGGTCACCCGCTTGGCGTTGGCGTTGAGCAGCACGGCGACCTTGGGCTCGGGCAGCGGTTCGGCTGCCAGGGCGGGGTTCCGGGCTCGCGTGGTCTGGACCAACATTTCGGCCTCCAGATCTCTAAACCGGCTGCTACGCGTGCGACGCACCGCAGCAGCCGGCGGCCCTTACTGCACCCGAAATGCCATCAACGCGTTGCGCCAGCGTCACAGACGATCTTGAGTCGCGGCGGGCACTTAGGCGGTGGCGCTTGCCCCCTCTGTAGGCGCTCGACCTACGCCATTTGGAACCCGCGCGAGCCAGGGTGCGAAAGCGGATACGCATGCCGTCGCGCGGGACTCAACAAATCCAGTGACCAGATGCAGTTTGACAGGTGCGAGGTCGCTCTTACGTTGGCTTCGGTTCGAGCCCCGTCGGGATTCTCCCGCTAATCCGGGCTCTTGGAGACATCTGTCATGGCGAAGACCATCGGAATCGACCTCGGCACCACCAACTCGGTCGTCGCGGTCATGGAGGGCACGGAGGCCAAGGTCCTCACCAACGAAGAGGGCAGCCGGCTGACGCCTTCGGTCGTGGCCTTCACGAAGGACGGCGAGCGCCTGGTCGGTCAGGTCGCGAAGCGCCAAGCGATCACCAACCCCGAGCGCACCATCTACAGCATCAAGCGCTTCATGGGCCGCCGCTTCAGCGAGGTCGGTGAAGAGACCAAGCTCGTCCCGTACAAGATCGTCGCCGGCCCGAACGGCGACGCGCGCGTGGAGATCGACGGCAAGCAGTACTCGCCGCCCGAGATCAGCGCGCAGGTGCTGCTCAAGCTGAAGCGCGCTGCCGAGAACTACCTCGGTGAGAAGGTCACGGACGCCGTGATCACGGTGCCCGCGTACTTCAACGACAGCCAGCGCCAGGCCACCAAGGACGCCGGTGAGATCGCCGGCCTCAACGTGAAGCGCATCGTGAACGAGCCCACCGCGGCGGCGCTCGCGTACGGGCTGGACAAGAAGAAGAACGAGAAGATCGCCGTCTACGACTTCGGCGGCGGCACCTTCGACATCAGCATCCTCGAAGTCGGAGAGAACGTGGTCGAGGTGCTCGCCACCAACGGCGACACGCACCTCGGCGGCGACAACATCGACCTGCGCATCATGGACTGGCTCATCTCCGAGTTCCGCAAGGACACCGGCCTCGACGTGAGCAAGGACAAGATGGTGCTCCAGCGCCTCAAGGAGGCCGCGGAGAAGGCCAAGAT
>JAFEBB010000115.1 GCA_018266075.1 Deltaproteobacteria bacterium
TGCCCGTGGTGTTGCCGGTGGTGTTGCCCGCGAGCGTGCCCGTGGTGTTGCCGGTCGTCGAGGAGCTCTCGGTGGAGCCGTTGGTGGCCGTGGTTCCGGTGGTGTTGCTGGCGCCAGTGCTGCTGCCCGTGCTGTTGCCCGAGGTGTTGTTGCCCGAGGTCACGTGGCCGGTGGTGCTGCCATGGGTGCTGCCGCTGGTGCTGGTGGACGTGCTCTGGGTGCTGTCACAGGCCGAGGCCAGGGCGGCCACGAACGCGGCGGCAACGATTCGCTTCAGCATGGTTGCTCCTTGGATATCCGGCCTGAGTCAGTCCGAACGAAGGCGCGACTTGTACACGATCGCATTTCAGGTCGTCTAGCCGGGCCGTCCGCCGGCCGACATCCCTCGTGAAGCCCTCTCAAATCGGACCGTCGAGGCCGGCTGGACCGGATGCGGGGCCCTGATTTGCGACGCTTGCCGCCTCGCAAGGCGGGATCAGACGTTCCCTCTACGAGTCATGAGTACTTGGTAACCGAATTGAATAATGAGAACCATCTCACACTTGTCCGAGCGACGAGCGTTCTGGCCTCACATCCGGTAGATCGGAAATCGCGATGGCGCTCCTTTGTGTGGAAGACGAGCTTCGCGTCCGCGCGTTCGTGTCGCGCGGGCTGCGTGAAGAGGGCTACGTGGTGCTCGAGGCCGGCGACGCCGCGGCCGCGCGCGAGCTCCTGCAGCGGGAGGCCGTGGAGCTGGTGCTCCTCGACTGGATGCTGCCGGGGACCTCGGGCCTGGACCTGCTCAAGCAACTCCGCGCCGAAGGCGCCATGGTGCCGGTGGTGATGCTCACCGCCCGCGACGCGCTCGCCGACCGGGTGGCCGCGCTCAACAGCGGCGCCGACGACTACCTCACCAAGCCCTTCGCCTTCGACGAGCTGCTCGCGCGCGTGCGCGCGGTTCTTCGCCGGGTGCAGGGCCGCGCCGAGACCGAGCTCAAGTGCGCCGACCTGGTGCTGGATCCGGTGGCACGGAAGGTGCGGCGTGCGGGGCAGGACATTCGCCTCACCGCGCGCGAGTTCGCGCTGTTGCAATTCTTGCTGGAGCACCAGGGCGAGGTGGTCTCGCGCACGCAGATCGTGGAGAACGTCTGGGAGCACGACTTCGAGACGTTCTCGAACGTGGTGGAGGTCTACATCCGCTACGTGCGCAACAAGGTGGACGCGCCCTTTGGACGGCGCCTCATCCACACCGTGCGGGGCGTCGGGTACGTGCTCCGGAGCGAGGCATGATGTTGTTGCTCAGCGTGGTGCTCGCGGCGGAGACGCCGCCGGGCTTCACGCGTCGCGAGGCGCTGGATCGCGCCGCGCAGCACGGGCCGGAGCTCATCGCCTCGGGGAAAGCCCTCGCGGTGTCCGAGGCGGGCGTGCGCACCGCGGCGGCCTGGCCGAATCCAACGCTCGGCGTGAGCTACGGCCCCGACGAGCCCAAGCTCTTCGGCACCGTGGATCAGAAGTTCCCCATCTTCGGCCAGCGGGGCGCGGCCATCGACGCGGCGCGCGCCGACCTGGACGCCGCCAAGGCCGCGCTCGCGGCCGAGCGGCTGGACGGGCTGGTGACCGTGGACCGCGCGTATACCGCGCTGGCCGCGGCCGTGGCCCAGGTGGACGTCTCGCTCGATGCGGCGAGCCTGGCGCGGCAGCTCGTGGACAAGACCAAGGGACGGGTGGACGCGCACCAGGCACCGGAGCTCGAGCTCGAGGAGGCGCAGCTCGCTGCGAAGCGCGCGGAGCAGGACGCGGTGGACCGCGCAGCCCTCGTCGAAGGCGCACGCGCGCGCCTGGCAGCGCTCCTGGGCCTCGCAATCGCGCCCGGCGTGGATCCCAAAGACGCCCTGCTCCCCATGCCGGCGCTTCCGGCGCCGTCGAACGAGGAACCGCCGCAAGTGCGAGTGTCCGAGGCCACGCGGGTGGCCGCCGAGCGCAAGGCCGACCGCGAGCGCGCAGCGATTCGACCGACGCCCGAGGTGACCGTGGAGCTCGAGCGCCTCGGGAGCGACACCGGACCCACCGTCTTCGGCGTCCGCGGAACGGTGGCGGTGGACGTGCCCGCGTTCTCGCAGAACGGCGGCAACGTGGCCGCGCAGGTGGCCCAGGCGGACCAGGCCAGCGCGCGGGCCAACGCAGCGCGCGCGCACTTCGAGGCCGAGCGCGCGGCGGCGCTGGCCAGGTGGCGGGCCGCGGTGGCGCGGGCGCAGTTCGAGGTCGCCGAGGACGTCCCGGTGGCCGTGCGGGTGCGGGACCTCGCGCGCGCCGCGCAGGAGAAGGGGAAGATCCCGCTCATCGCGCTCATCGCCGCGGAGACCGATGTGAGCCACAGCCGGGCCGCCGCCATCGACGCGCAGGCCGCCGTCTGGGACGCGCGCGACGACCTGCTCGCGGCCACCGGCGGCACGCCCTGAGAGGGCGGTCGGCGACAATTGAATTCAATAGTCCTCAACAGTACCCGGGCGCGATGGCAAGCCATCTGAGCGTGTCTACGTTTGGAGGGCGATGACCACTGAGACCCTCGAGCACCGTCCGTTCCACCTCTCCGTCAACTTCGATCGATGGGTGGATCTGTTTTCGGTGGTGCTCATCTCTTTCGCCACGCTGCTGACGGCCTGGTGCAGCTACCAATCGTCGAGCTGGGGAAACATCCAGGCCAAGCGCTACGCCGAGGCCGAGAGCCTCCGCATCCAGGCCTCGACCGAGCAGGACGACGCCAACTCCCGCACCGCGATCGACGTGGGGCTCTTCGTGCAGTACCTCTCGGCGCGCTCGGCGGGTCGCAACGAGTTCTCCGATTTCCTCCGCAACCACTTCCCGCCCGAGCTCAAGCAGGCCACGACCGAGTGGGAGGCCACGAACCCCGAGAGGAATCCGTCGGCGCCCAACTCACCGTTCGCGATGCCTTCGTTCAAGCTCGAGCCTCGACTCCGGGCCGAGGAGGCCACGCGCGCGGCGAACACGGCCTTCCTGTCCGGGATCCAGGCCAACACGCACTCCGACGACTACGTGCTGGTGACCGTGCTCTTCGCCTCCGTCTCCTTCCTCGGCGGCGTGGGCGGCAAGCTCCGCTTTCCGTTCCACATCCTGTTGCTGGGCTTCGGCCTGCTGCTCCTCCTCGTGGCCGGGGCCATGCTCACCCGGCTGCCGGCCTCACCGTTCAAGCCGCTGGCCGCCAAGATCGAAGGGTAGCTGGCGCCCTTCCGCTGCCCTCGGCGGCGCGGCTCGCTCGCACGCCTGCCCTCCGCGCGCCTGCTCCCTCGTCCGGGGCTTGTGGCCTCGCCAACGAGGCTGCATCTCGTACCCGGAGGCCGAGGGGCCTGGCGCCCCAGGAGGAAGCACATGAAGGCACTTTCGCTGGGCGTGCTGGCGACCTGCGCTGCAGGGCTGTTCATGGTGAGGCCTGCGCAGGCGGCCGTGTTCACGCTGGATCCCAACTATCTCGACGACTACAGCACCCGCTTGAACATGAACGCGGGCGCAGGCGTGGCGAGCTTCACCGGCGACCTCGGAGATCGCACCAACACCGGCCCGAGCTGGCTGGCGCGCGGCACGTACGACCTCACGTCATCGGTGGGCGTGGAAGGCACGTACCTGGGTGCGCACAACGGCATCGACGATACCCGCCTGCCCACCGCGCAAGGCATCACCACCACCAGCTTGCAGGCCGCGCTGAAGCTGGGCGCGCCGCTGCTCGTCGGCTCGGTGTTCTTCAAGCCCTACGTCTCCGGCGGCGTGGGCGCGGCGTACTACGGCGTCTCGGGCAACTCGAACAACCTCTACGGCTCGGACAGCGCGCTCGAGTTTCCGCTCGCGGCCGGCGCGGATGCGTTCGTCTCGCACAACGTCTCGCTGGGCGCGCGCTTCGACTGGATGGTGAACGCCGCCAACCGCGTGAGCGCCGAGGGCGGCGGCAACCAGATCAACATCTCGGGCATGGTGGGTTACCACTACTGAGTTTCGACCCGGCGCACTTTGCAAATTCTGTCGCGCCGGACTGAATTGTCGATTGTTGATTTACCCGCGGCATCGACGCCGGTTGAGCTAGACAGTTGGGGCCGGCGATTCGTCGCCGGCCCCAACGCCGCGAGGTCGCCCGTGCGAAAAGAGCTCTTCGTCGTTTGCCTCGCTGCCGCCGCCTGCACCAGCTCGCCCACCTCCAGCGGCAGCACGGGAAGCGGCACGTCGGGGGCCGGAACGAGCGCCACCACTTCGTCGACGTCGAGCGCGTCCGCGGGATCGACGTCCATCACCGGCACGTCCTCCAGCTCGTCCGATTCCTCCAGCGCGAGCGGATCGACAGGAACCTCGAGCAGCAGCAGCTCGAGCAACAGCAGCTCGAGCAGCAGCAGCTCGAGCAGCAGCAGCTCGAGCAGCAGCAGCTCATCGTCGAGCTCGGGGAGCGGGAGCTCGACCGCGGGGACCTTCGGCTCGACGTCGACCTCGGGCTCGAGCGGCAGCAGCGGCCTCGCCGCGCTCGACAGCGACACCATCGTCTTCAACTCCAACCGCACCGGCAACGGCGAGATCTTCTCCGCGCGTTCGGACGGCTCGCAGCTCACGCAGATCACCAGCAACCCGGGCTTCAACGCGTGGTGGCCGCGGCTGCGCCCGGATCGCAAGGCGCTCCTCTACTACCGCTGCCCGTCGCACTTCCCCGACGGCGGCAACGCAGGCGAGGACTACCCGAGCGCGAGCCTCTGGACGGTCAACGTGGATGGCACGGGCGCCACCGAGCTGCGCCCGGTGCGCCAGGACGGCTGGCTCTTCCAGGCGCACGCGGAGTGGTCGCCCGACGGCAACCAGCTCGTGCACTGCGCGCTCCCCACGCGCGATGCGGGCGCGCCGAACTTCTTCGCCACGGTGCTCTACGTCACCGACGCGCAGGGCGCGAACCCGCGGCCCATCGCCGACACCGGCGGGTGGAACTGCGATCCCTCCTGGTCGCCGGACGGGAGCACCGTCATCTTCAACCACTGCGACCCGGTGACCTGCGCCGCCAACAAGCCTGCCTTCGACATCTATACAGTTTCGTCCGACGGCGGGCCGATCACGCGGCTCACGCAGAACGCCGTCCCCGACTACGACCCGTACTACTCGCCCGACGGCTCGACGATCGCCTGGCTCCAGGAATCGGATCCGAGCGGGAACGCCGTGGGCAGCGTCACGCTCGGCCGCTGGGGCATCTACCTGATGGCGCCAGACGGCAGCGCGCAGCACGCGCTCATCGACGACGGTGCCATCAACAGCAAGCCGGGCTGGTCGGTGAATCAATCGACGATCTTCTTCCACCGCATGGTGCCCTCGGCCGCGAACTTCACCTTCAACATCTTCTCCATCCAGCTCGACGGCGGCGGGCTCACGAGCCTGCAACCGGGCTCGACCGCGTCGAACGAGTACCCGACCAATCGCTGAGCGCGCTGCCCGAGGCGTGTCGGGCCGCGGGGCCATTCCTAAGGTGACGCCGTCGAGGAGGACTCGAATGCACACCTGGACTGTGAAGAAATGGCTCGCGGTGGCGTTGGCCGCAGGCGGGCTGGCGACCGTGGCTCCCACCGCCCGCGCGGACACCGCACCCCAAGAGGCCAGCCAGCGGTACAGCGTGACCTGGACGGAGGGCACCAACCTCATCGTCACTGACAACGCCACGCATACTTTGTATTACTATACAGTCGACAAGAATGAGCCGGCCGGCTCGCCGCTCAAGCTCCGCGGCTCGCTCGATCTGAACCAGATCGGCCAGCAGACGATCACGCCGAAGACGTTCAACCTGCCGGCGCAGAAACCCGGGACGTAACGCCATGAAGCGCCTCCTGGGAGCGATGGCGGCTCTGGCCGTCGTGGCCGCAGCCGGCTCCGCCTCGGCGGTGGTGAGCTCGCGCACGGCCACCAACCCGTACACCGGCAAGAGCGCCACGGTGACGCGCGCCTACAACCCGTACACGGGCACGTCGGCGGCCCACGTCTCCGGCTACAACGCGTACACCGGCACATCGACCTCGAAGTCCGCGGCATACAACCCGTACGTCGGCGGCGCGTCGCGAAGCACGACCTACAACCCATATGTCGGCGGCGTGCGCACCGGCTACAACTACGGCTACCGCTACTGACCGCGCGTTCCATCGTAGAGTGATCCCTCGCCCAGTTCGGGGGATCGCATGGCCAACAGTCAGGACCTTCTCAAGCGCGCCGCCAAGGCCGAAGCCGACGGCCAGCTCGGCGACGCCGCGGTGCTCTTCGAGCGCGCCGGCGACACCGAGCACGCCATCGCCACCTACAAGAAGGCCGGCAACGTGGATCGTGCCGCGGTGCTCCTCGACTCCACCGGCCGCGGCAAGGAGGCCGCCGCGCTGCTCGCGTCGGTGGGCCAGTTCGAGAAGGCCGCGCTGCTCTACGAGAAGACGAAGGACTACGCCAAGGCCGCCGCCGCGCTGCTCCGCGCCAACCACCGCGAGCGCGCCGCCGCCATGTACGAGCGCGCCGAGAACTTCGAGGACGCCGCGAAGATCTACCAATCGCTCGGCAACCACCGGAAGGCGATGCAGCTCTACGGCCAGGCCGGCAACGAAGCCAAGGTGAGCGAGCTGCAGGCGCAGGTGCAACCCGAGCCCGGCGCCGAGCAGCAGGCCGCGCAGGGCGTGATGGCCCACATGGACGTGGCCGCGAGCGGCTACGTCGACTCCGCGCGGCTCGTGGAAGGCATCGCCGCCCTGCTCCGCGCCGGCCGCCAGCAGGACGCGGCCAAGGTCTACGAGACCTGCCAGGAGGACATTGGCTACAACATCATCGCTGCCGTCGCGGGCGATCCGCCCACCGAGCTCAAGGCCGCGGAGATGTTCTTCCTCGCCAAGGACTACGGAAAGGCCGGCCAGCTCCTCGAGAACCACGAGGAGTACGAGCGCGCGGGCATGGTGTACGAGCGCGGCGACGACTTCTACATGGCCGGCGAGATGTACGTGCGCGCGGGCAACAAGGCCAAGGCCGCCGAGATGTTCGAGAAGCACGGCGACTACCAGCACGCCGCCGAGTTCTACCTGGCCGTGAACAACTTCGAGAAGGCCGCGGAGAACTTCGAGCGCTCGGTGAACCACTTCGTGGCCGGCAAGCTTTACTTCCGCATGAACAAGATGAACAAGTCGATTCAGCTCCTGCAGAAAGTTCAGAAGAGCGAGTCGCAGTACTTTGAAGCCGCGCGCATCATCGGCGAGATCCTCTCGGCAAACGGATATCTCGATCTCGCGGTTAAAAAGTATATGGAAGTCGTGCAGAGCGCCGAGCTCACCAAGGACACCGCGCCCGTCTTCTACAACCTGGGCAAGACGCTCGAGCAGCGCGGCGAATCGGCGCAGGCGCTCGGCCTCTACCAGAAGCTCGCCGGCTGGCAGTTCGATTACGAGGACGTGGCCGCCCGCATCAAGGCGCTCGCCTCCGCCCCCGCCAAGGCGGCGCCTGCGCCCGCCGCGCCGGCTGCACCCGCTGCGGACGCGCTCGGCCTTGGCGGCGACGGCCCGCCCGGCGAGGGCAAGCTCGTGGCCATGATGGACGGCTTCGAGTTCTTGAAGGGCACGCCGCTCTTCCGCGATCTCTCGCTCGAGGAGATGAAGGCCGTGTACCACGCATGCGAGACGCGCAAGTTCAAGGCCGGCGAGGTGATCATCGAGCAGGACACGCCCGGCCAGGCGCTCTACGTGCTGCGCAAGGGCTCGGCGCGCGTGCTCCGTGTGGCCAATGGCAAGGAAGAAGCCGTGGCGCGCATGGGCCCCGGCTCGCCCGCCGGTGAGATGTCGCTGGTCGACGACTCGCCCACCAGCGCGCGCGTGGTGGCCGAGGTGGAGGTCGAGGCCTTCTGCATCACGCGCTCCAACTTCGAGCGGCTCATGCACTTGAACGAGCGCATGGCGCTCAAGATCTACCGGTTCTTCGTGCAGACGCTCTCCAAGCGCCTGCGCAACACCAGCGAGAACCTCGCCAAGGCCAGCGCCGCACGCGCCAGCGCTTAACCAGGTTGTTACATCAGAGCCCGAGCTCGGCGCGGATCTCCGCGATCGGCTTGCCGCCGAAGCGCGCCTTGGCCTCGTCGGCGTTGGAGAACGAGCGCGTGGACATGCGGTCCACGTAGAGCGTGCCGTTCAGGTGATCCACCTCGTGCTGCAGGATGCGCGCGGGCCAGCCGCGCACGCGCCAGGTGACGGGCGCGCCGTGCTCGTCGAGGCCGCTCACCTCCACCTCCAGCGCGCGCTCCACCAGCCCCACGTAGCCGTTCACGCTCAAGCAGCCTTCGAAGAACGTGGCCTTCTCGCTGCCGATGGGCTGCAGCACGGGGTTCACGAACACGCGCGGCGTGAAGGGCGCTCGATCGCGCTCGTGCAGTTCCTGCGGTGTGAGCTTGGCCTGGTACTCCGCGCGATCCTCGAGGACGATCACGCGCCAGGGCACGCCGACCTGCGGCGCCGCGAGGCCCACGCCCGGCGCGTGCCGCATGGTGGCGATCATCTTCGCCACCAGCCCTTGAAACTCCGGCGTTGCGATCTTCTCCGGCGGCACCTCGTTGGCCCGCGCGCGAAGCACGGGCGTCCCCGCTTGCACGATATGCTCGACGTCCATGAAGGGCTCCCGGTGGGTAGTGATGGGTGCGCGCGGCGCCGCGGTCGCACAACCCACGAGCAGCACGCCCAGCAGCGCAATGTTTCGAATTTCAAAGTTCATATCGTCGAACACCGTCCTACGACACAGACCCCAAACGCCCAAACGGATCAAGGACGTGGTGGAGATGGCAGGCGATTCAAAGCGCCGACTCTCGACATCCTGGATCAACCTGTAGCACCCCAGAATTGCTCCCATTGGCGATTGGGTTAGCCTCGAAGTACGCCCATGGCCGAAAGTTCCGGCAACCGGACGTATTCCGATCTGCCGCCCGGCTCCACGCTGGGCCGGTACGCCATTGTCGAGCGCATCGGCGGCGGCGGCATGGCCGACATCTACCTGGCCAAGCAGAACGGCCCGCGCGGCTTCGAGCGGGTGGTCGCGCTCAAGGTGATGAAGGACACCGAGGCCGAGAGCAACGACTTCACGGACATGTTCCTCGACGAGGCGCGCATCGCGGCGCAGCTCTCGCACCCGAACATCGTGCAGATCTACGACTTTGGCCAGGCCACCGGGCGGCTCTTCATCGCCATGGAGTACCTGGCGGGGCCCACGCTGGGCGCGGTGCTGCGCCGGCCCGACGCCGCGCGCGATCCGCTGCCCTTCCACCTCGGCGCGCAGGCCGTGGCCGCGGCGGCCGGTGCGCTCGACTTCGCGCACAAGCGCAAGGACTCCGCGGGGCGGCCGCTGAACATCGTCCACCGCGACGTCTCGCCAGATAACCTGGTGGTTACATTTGACGGCACCGTGAAGGTGCTCGACTTCGGCATCGCCAAGGCCGAGCGCCGCTACGCGCAGACCGCTGCCGGCCTGGTGAAGGGCAAGCTGGGCTACATGGCGCCGGAGCAGCTCCGCGGCCTGGAGCTCGACGGCCGCGCCGACGTGTACTCGCTCGGCGTGGTGCTCTTCGAGGCGCTCTCGGGCGCGCACCCCTTCGACCGTCGGCAGGAAGCGGCGGTGGCCTACGTGACCCGGGGCGGTCCGCCGCCGCGAGCGCGCGCCCGCAACTTCGCCGTGCCCGAGGCCCTCGACGAGCTCACCGCGGCCGCGATGGCGCGCGACGCGGACGCCCGCCTGCGCTCTGCCGCCGAGCTGCAGCGGCTCCTCGAGCTCTGGATTCGAGAGAAGGTGCCCGCAGGCGCGGAGAGCTGGGAGCACTGGCTCGGGCTGCGCTTCGGCGCACAGCGCGACGAGCGCGCCGAACGGCTGCACACCCTCACCGGCGACGGGCTGCAGATCTCGGTGGAGGAGCCGGAGGGCGAGGATCGAACCGTCCGCGGGAAGCCCGCGCGCTCCACCCCTGTGCCGCCCGCGCCACCGCCGCCGCCGCGACCGTCGACCTCGCCCACCACCCCGGGCTCGCCGTTCAAGGCGAAGCTGCCGCCCAAGCCGCCGGAGCAGTCGAGCCCGTCGATCACCTTCACCAACCCGCGCAACACGGAGCAGTCGGATCCGTCGATCACCTCGCCCGTAGGCCGGCCGAAGTCGGATCCGGCCAAGCCGCTCCTCACTGCGAAGGGGCCGCCGCCTCCGCCCGTGCAATCGGATCCGGTGATCACCGTCGCGGCCAGCCCGCCGCCCGTCCATTCGGATCCCGTGATCACCGTCGCGGCCAGTCCTGCGTCGAAGCCGGTGGTGCTCCCGGACCTCGAGACCGTTCCGCCCACGGCGCCACCCGCTGCGGGCGACGACGGCGACGATGGCGACACCGACGTCTCCAAGCCGAACCGTCTGCCGCGGCCGCAGAAGACGCCGGCGAGGCCGCAGCCTGCGCCGCTGCAGCGCAAACCGGCCGTCATCGACGACGACGACGACAACATCCCCACCCAGGCGTGGGCGCCGAACATCCCCAAGGAGCTGCTCTTCGGCTACGGGAAGAGCCAGCCCGGTGAGGACAAGAACGAGCCCACCGGCGCGCGGCCGCTCTCGCCGGAGATGTTGGGCGCAATCAAGAAGGTCCGCAGCGAGCGACCGGACACGGTGCCCCAGGCGCCCGCGGCCAAGCCGAGCAGCAGGCCGACGTTCGAGGAGGAGAACGACGACCACGAGCCGCAGAAGAACGGTTGGCCCGCCTGGCTCATCCTCTTGTGCATCGCCGGGGTGGGCACCCTGGTCGCCGCGATGATCTACGCGCTGCGGAGCACGCTGCCCGTGCCGATGATCATGCAGCAGCAGAAGACCGGACGCGTGGCCATCCACAGCTCGCCGCCGGGCGCCTCGGTGAGCGTCGACGACGTCGCGCGCGGCAAGGCGCCCTTGGAGCTCGAGCTGTCCCTGGGCACGCACCACCTGGTCGCCCACTTCGACGACGCGGGCGAGGCCTCGAGCGAGGTGGAGCTCGTGGCGGGCGGCGAAGAGCGCAACGTGGAGCTCGAGCCCCCGGTGCCGGAGGTCGTCGACGCCGGGCCGCCCGACGCGGGCGCGCCCGACGCGGGCCGGCCCGACGCGGGCGCGCTCGAAGATGCGAAGGCTGATCCCCACGCGGGCACCCTGAACCTCGACACCACGCCGTGGACGAACGTGGCTGAGGGCAAGACGCAGCTCGGCAAGACGCCGCTCTCGGGGGTGCAGCTCGCGGCAGGCACTCACAAGTTGCGGTTGGTGAATCCGGACAAGCACCTCGATCGCACCCTGAAGGTGACCATCAAGGCCGGCCAGGTGACGACCCAGCGGGTGAAGCTCAAGTAGCCGCTCGTGCACCGCCTGCAGCGAGCGCGCGACGCCGCTCCAGCAAGCGCAACGCCTGCGCGCCATGCGCGTGCAGCGCCCACGGCACGGTCTTGGCAACACCTCCGGGCGACGCACGGGAGGTGGAGAATGCGCACCCAGGGGATCGTGGCCATCGTCATCGCGGCGTCGACGCTTGCAGCGTGTCACATCCAGCAGCAGCTCGGTGCCTCGCACCAGCCGCCCAACCTGACAGCCACCAAGAGGCTCTCGAAACAGGAAGCGGTGGCGCGCGTCGAGACCGTGCGCAAGCGCGAGCTCGTCCTCGTGCGCCCCGGAAAGCCGATGCGCATCCTCGTGGCCGACGCGACGCCGATCTCGCTCGACGGAGAGCTCGGCACCTTGAAAGACCTGCAGCCGCGAATGCTCGTGCGCGTGAACTACGACGCCATGCAGGGACCCGCGCGCGCCACATTGATCGAGGAGATTCCCGAGCCCGGCTGTGAGCCCTAGGAGCCTGTCCGGGTAACAGCCAGCAAGCGATCGACGCCCGCACGTTGGCC
>JAFEBB010000116.1 GCA_018266075.1 Deltaproteobacteria bacterium
CGCGATGGCGGTGGCATCACCGCCGGTCGGAGCGGGCACGCTCTGGAGCACCGGAGCGGGCGTCGGAGCCGGCGCCGAGCTGGGCTGCGTGGACACCGCGTTGCTCGGAGCGGACTGGAGCGCCGGCGTCGCCGACGTCGCGGGGATGGGGTTTCTCAGGGCTGGGAAGGGCTTCTTCAACCTCTCTCCCTTTCCCCCTCGAGATTGTCTAAGTTGCGCGCCCCCTCGAGGCACCCTTCATGAAAACCCTCACCCGCCGTCTCGTCCTCGTCGCGTTGTCCCTGTCGGCCAGCGTGGCCGGAGCCGCCCCGACGCTGCGCGTCCAGGTTAACCAGAGCGGCGACTTCTTGCTCATCGGCAACACCCTCGGCTTCGACTGCGCCACCGGTACGCCCGCGCCCGTGGTCGGCACGCTCGCCGCGGATGCCTGCCAGCAGACCACGAGCAACATCAGCGACAGCTCGCCCGACGTGTACTGGTCCTCCGACACGCCCACCGACGGGGACTGCACCGCCGACACCAGCTTCACGGCGTCCCAGGCACGGAGCACGGCGGTCCTCAGCGTTCCCGCAGGCGCGACCATCACCCAGGCCTTCCTCTACTGGTCGGCGACCAACAGCAGCGGCGTCCCCAGCACCTCGGTGACGCTCGACCGCGTCGGCGCGGGCGGCTTCGGCCCGGTGACGGTCAACGCGCTCCAGTCGTGGGCGCCGGGCACGAACAACGCGTACCAGTCCGTCGCTGACGTCACCGCGCTCGTCCAGCAGTACGGAAGCGGCGCGTATCGCGTGAGCGGAATCGACGTCGCGCCCTTCGCCAACGTGAACGTGAGCGTGCTCTACGGCGGCTGGTGGCTGGTGGCGTTCTACGCCCTCCCCTCCGAGCCCGTTCGGAACCTGGCCCTCTTCGACGGCCTCGACGTGGTGAAGGCCGGAAGCAACCAGAGCATCGTCCTGGATGGCTTCCTGGTGCCCAACACCGGCTTCGACGGCAAGCTGGGGGTGGTCGCGTTCGAAGGCGACAACGTCGCCAACGGTGACGCGCTCCTCTTCAACGGGAGCACGCTCTCCAACGCCCAGAACCCGGCGGACAACTTCTTCAACAGCACCCGCTCGTGGCTGGGGGCGCCGGTGAGCGTGACCGGCGATCTGCCGCAGCTCACGGGGACGGCCCAGAGCATGGCTGGCGTGGACATCGACGTGGTCGACGTGACCGCCTACCTCAGCGCGGGACAGACCTCGGCGCCCATCGACGCGGTGACCGCGGTGCCGGTGGGAGACACCTACTTCCTCGGCGGCTTCGTCACCTCCATTGCCACCTACGCGCCCGACTTCAGCACCTCGACCAAGACGGTGACCGACGTCAGCGGGCCCACGGCGTACGCCGGCGATACTTTGAAGTACGTCGTCACCACCCAGAACACGGGCAACGACACCTCGGTCGGGACCGTGGTCACCGATGCCCTGCCCGCGGAGGTGACGTTCGTGCCCGGCTCGATCACCATCGACGGCGCGCCCATGACCGACGTCGCCGGGGACGACCCGGCGGAGTTCGACGCCGCCACCCAGACCGTCACCGCGCGTCTCGGCACCGGCGCCGACGCCACCCAGGGCGGAACCCTCGCTCCCGGCTCGTCGAGCGTGCTCGCCTTCGAGGTCACGGTGAACGCCGACGTGGTGGGCGACGTGTCGAACGTGGCCACCATCACCGCGGGCGGTCAGCGCGGCGGCCCGACGTCGAGCTTCGTCACCAACCCGCCGACCGTGGAGACCATCTCGCCCATCCCGAGCAGCAGCTCGAGCGGAAGCATCGGCTCGGGCAGCGGAAGCGGCAGCACCAGCGCGAGCAGCGGCTCGGGCAGCGGGAGCGGCAGCACCAGCTCGGGCAGCGGGAGTGGCAGTGGCAGCGGCAGCAGCGCGTCGTCGACCGCGAGCAGCAGCAGCAGCGCGTCGTCGTCCAGCAGCAGCGCGTCGTCCAGCAGCAGCGCGGCGGCGACCGGGAGCAGCTCGGGGAGCAGCGCGAGCGCGTCGGCGTCGGCCGGTGCGTCGAGTGGAAGCGGCTCGACGGGTGGCGCCACCTCCGGCACTTCTGCCGTGACGGGCGCGGCGGGCGCCGGTGGCTCGACGGGTTCGACGGGCTCGGCTGCCAAGAGTGGCTGCGGCTGCGGCGCGGGGACCCAGCCGGCCGACCTGAGCGTGCTGGCGTTGTTCGTGGCGGCGCTGGCGAGGAAGCGACGCGGCGGGGTGGCGGTCGGGTAGCGCGAGCCGCGCAGGTGCACCGCCGTCAACGTGGCTGAGGCGACGTTACGTCAACCGAGGCCGAGGGCCGTCGAGAGTCGGCCCGGTACCAGGCGGTCGATCGCGCACGACACGTCGGCGAGCAGCTGATCGAACAAACGGGAATGGCGGGGCGATCTTCGACATGGGGGCGTCCAGCCCCTGGCGTAGAAGCGTCGTCGCGCCCTCGGCTCGCTCTGTCGCAGCTGTTAGCGTTGTCCCGCGATGCGTTCGTCCGCGGTTCGAGGGCTGGTCCTCATTGTTGCGGCGGTCGCGACGTTCGTTGCGTTGCGATTCTTCGGCACGCCTCGCAGCGAGGACTCCGGCTCCTCGATGATGCCGGTCGCACCTCGGCCCGGAGCTCCCGGTCGAATGGGCCGACCAACATCTTTGGAGACTCTCGATGCTGGCATGCCCTCATCCATGGGGATCGAGCAGGCGTCGACCGATATCGAAGGAGGCTTCGTCGCCGTGACCGTCGTCGACGACCGCGGCGATGCCATCGCCGGCGCAAGAGTCACCTTAGGAAAGGACGGGCACGCGACCGACACGGATGGTCACGGTATGGCGCGCATCGGCCCAGTGCCTGCGCGGGGCTATGCGGTTCTGGCTTCGGCCGCGGGACACCAGGCCATCGACGACGCGGCGACCGTTGATGTCACTGCGGGGCAGACGGCGTCGCTCACGATCCACCTCGAGACCGCTGCGCTCCTCAGCGGCCGCGTCGTCGATCAGGACGGGAGACCCATCGCACGCGTTCGCGTCTCGGCGTGGGAGGCCGAGGACGGCGGCGAGATTCACCACGGTCGGGCGGAGACCAGCCCAGACGGCGCGTTCGCAATCGATGGACTCGCTGCAGGGCGTGTCGGGCTCACCGTCGATGACGATCACTTCATGGTGCTCCGAACGGACGCTGTGGCGCCCGCTCAGGGCGTGCGCCTGGTGCTCCAGCCGGGGCTTCGACTCGGCGGCCGAGTCGAAGACGACCGGGGAGCTCCCGTGCATGGGATGATCTCGGTCCAGGATGCCGAGGGGACAGGCCGGCTTGCCGACGTGGGCGCCGATGGCCGCTTCGAGCTCGGCGGACTTGCGCCCGGGCGCGCAGATCTCCAATTCCTCGAGGAGCGGGATGGCCTCAAGGGTCGCAACCCAGCCGAGGTTCGGGAGCAGCTCGATCTGAAGGACTCGCGGCCCGACCATGTGGTGCGGCTGGTACGTGGAGAGCGAATCGCCGGGCGGGTGATCGACGAGCGCGGCGAGCCCGTCGGCGGCGTCTGGGTCACGGCGGTCGCGCTGGTGAACCCTCCGACCATTCCGCCGAGCCTGGTCACAGGGCCCGACGGTCACTTCGAGTTCGAAAGGCTGCCCTCTGGCGACTTCAAAGTTGGGGCGGCGAGAGGCGCATACGCCGAGAGTGACGGCTGGGTGGTCGCTCGCACAGGCGATTCGCGCTTGGTGCTCACCCTGCGATCCGCTCCGAAGGCTCACGGCCGCGTCGTCACCGCAGACGGCAAGCCCGTCCCGTCCTTCACCTTCGACGGAGACGTGCGGACCGACCCTGGCGGCCAGTTCTCCGAGGACGTCGAGGAGAAGGATGGCCGGATTGAGTTCTCGGTTGGCGCGAAGGGCTTGGTGACTCGAACCGTGAGCGTTCCGGTTTCGCGCTCGATGCCGGTCGAGGTCGGAGACGTCGTCTTGGAAGCTGGTCGGACGATCGCCGGTCGTGTCGTCGACGCCACGACCCGGGCGCCAATCGTTGGCGCGCGCGTGATGACCAAGGATGAAGCCGAGCTCTTCGAAGATACGCTTCCCAGGCGCCCGCGAGGCGTGCCAACCCTGTCGGACGGCCGGTTCCAGCTCGGTCATGTCCCGTCCCAAGACGCCGAGGTGGTGATTTGGGCCGAGGGATACGAGGAATCGACCGCTTCCGTTCCGGCAGGTACGAGTGAGATCGCGGTAGAGCTCTCGCGAGAATCTCCAACCGGCGACGGGGGCGCGTCTCCTTGAGCGCGGCTTCATCGCGTGCTCCAAAAAAAAAGAGGCCGGCGACACGGAACCGCTCCGTGTCGCCGGCCTCATTTGTACGAGCGCACCCACTCGACGAACCCCTCAACCAACTCCTTCGGATTCGCGTCTTCGTTCTGGGCAGCAATCTCGTCGTAGTACTCGAGCTCGTGGATCAGCACCGGAACGGGACGCTGGAAGATCCGAACCAACTCCCCGCTCCGGTGAAGCTCCTGGACGACGCCCACCGCAAGCTGGACGAACGCCCCGGTCAAAGGTCGCACTTTTGCGAGCGCGGCATCGAAGTCATGATCTTCCTCCTCATCGGAGTACCAGTAGCCCCGCTCTATCGCCCACGATTGGATTAGCGCCGCGCCCGTGGCGTCGTCGTCGCCTCCCAGGGTCACCAGGTTGTTCTGAAGCCAGAAAGCGAAGTTCCAGCGGGCCTCGGCAGCGTCGGACGCAATCGGCCACTTCGCCTTCTGGCCCGGCGCCGGCGTACAGGCCGCCACCCGTTGCTCCGTGTTGAACCCAACCATGATGGTCGGCCGGCGATGGTCGTCCTCGATGTCGCTCACGTACATCGAGATGACGTAGATGTCCGCGCGGTCGGAGGCCGGGATCGATTCGAGCGCCGCGCGCGTGACCGCGTGGATGTGCTCTTGAAGGCTTCTTTCAGTGTTCTGAGAGGTGTTCATGAGGAATGGGCGTTCGGGACCACTCGACACCGTGCCGCCGGCCCCTGCGATGACCATCTTTTGCGCTGCGGCGCGCACGGCTTGGTTCGCTACTTCCACCAGGCCTGGTCAAAAGACGCTGGCGGTTCGGCGATCGGGCGCAGGCTCTCGTTGCAGGTGGTCAAGAAGTCGCCCACCTTCCGGGAGCGAAGGTGTCGAACCAGCTCCTTGAAGGGCTGCCCGGGTTTCTCGCAAGCCAGCTCCAAATCGCCAAGCTCGGTGACGGCCGAAGATTTGTCGTACGACCGGTAGCGGGTGACCAGGCGTCCCTTGCACGCCCCGTCCAAGACGAAGGTCCGGTCGGCCCATACTCCTTCATCAGAAACTCCTTCGCAGAGCGAACGAGCCTCGATGGTCAGGACCGGCGTCAGCTCCAGGTCCTCGCCGATGTGGAAGTGCTGGTACAGCGCGGCATTGTACAAAGTGCCGTTATGGGCGCGCTTCTCGAATACGAGCTCAGGCTGGCCGTCGCCGTCGATGTCGCGCTCCTGCATGTAGGGGCGGCACTCGAATTGGCGAGGGTCACAGACTGACTTGGCTTGCGTGGCATTCCCCTCGGTCCAATTCCAGTCGATCCTCGGGGGCCGCTGGGTCGCTCGACGCGTGACCGGGTCGTAGACGATGGGAAATATCCCAACGATGCCGCTCGACGGACCCAGACGCTTGAACATGAAGAGTCGTCGGCCGTTGGCGAGCGTTGCGAAGTACGTCGGGCCATAGTGCCTACGAAGTGGCTCAGGACGACCGAAAAATCCACGCCCCTTCTCGGAGCGCGAGTAGTCGAACTCCTCACGAGCAAGCCTGTCGATGACGCTGCGAACCTCGGCCGGGATCTCCACCCTGCTGCCCTTCGGGTTCTCACTCCCATCCAGCTCATGGTCGACAGCCGCGTAGTCGTCGGGCAACGCGTCGAGCGCTCCGTGAGGAGCCGCGGCGACCATCAGTACCAAGACGAGAGAAGGCAAGGGCCCCTTGGGTGGTGATGGCTCAAGCCTACCTTCATCCGACAAGAAGAACCCGCCCCATAAGGACCTCTGCGAATTGGGGATGAGTATTGAATGTAAACTTATCGCTTGGCCTCGGTGCAACGCGCGAGCGCCGCGGACATCGCCACCGGAATGATCGGTCGCTCTGGATCCGAGCCAATTCGACCGACGGCGTTGACCCACACCACGCGTCCCATCAGGTGATCGAGTGGTACGGGACCGAAAACGCGCGAGTCGACGGCGTTGTCCCGACTGTCGCCAAGCACGAACACCGAATCCTCGGGCACGGTCTGCAATGTGAAATCATGCCTGCGCCCTTCATCGGGAAGCTGGGCGATCACGTGGGTGTGGCCGTCTTGCGTCTCGAGGAAGAGGTCGAGCGGCGTTTGCTCCGCATCGTGCGAGGCGCCCAACTTGCAGCGAGGCAGAGGCTGGCCGTTCACGATGAGCGAGCCGTCGGTGTCCAGTTCGATTGTATCGCCGGCGATCGCCACCACGCGCGTGATGCTGTCCAGGTGTCGATCGGCATTGGGTTTGTGGAGGATGACCACTTCGCCGAGCCTCGGCGCGCGACCCACGCTCTGGGCCCTCTCGGCATGGAACGCGTGATAGCCGTAGGTCCAGCGATCGACGAGGAGAAGATCCTTGGCGTCGATGCCGGGGGCCATGGAGCCAGGCACTGCGCGGAACATCTCGTAGCGCACCCGAAAGAGAAGAAGCGATCCGAGGAGCAGCACCACGGCTGCGGAGATTCCCAGGAGGATCTTCACCATGCGCGACATACGCAGCACATCTTGCGCGAACATGCTGCCGCTGTCAGGCAGATGCGCCCCAAGGATCATGCCTCCGTCCTAAGAGCAGATCGGCGACTTCATCGACACCGCTGTTCGAGACCAAGCAGCGGCCCAGAGAATGGTCGCCGCCGACCGAGAGTTCCTCGATGCTCGCTGGCTGCACGGCGAGCCGATGCGGATGCCTGCACCGGACGCGGAGCGGGAGATGATGGGCTGGAGTCCGGGCCTTCCGGGGACGCCAAACGCTCCGTGCATGTCTGACGGTCGCTGCGACGTCGGCACCTGCGTGCGTTGGACCAGCCAGACGAGTCTTCCCAAGCGTAAGAACCTCTCGCACCCGCTTCGGCTACCATCCGGCGCATGCACCTCCGACTCGTGTCGCTCTCGATCGCCGCGCTCAGCCTGGCAGCCTGCTCCTCGGGCGGAAGCAAACCCGACGGCGGCGACACCACCAGCTCAAGCACGACCTCAACCAGCACCACGACCAGCACCACCAGCTCGTCCAGCTCCGTCGGCGCCGGATCGACCACCGGCGCCTCGAGCGACTCCGCCTCCAGCACCGGCTCGACCTCGAGCAGCAGCGGCTCATCGTCGAGCAGCGCGTCCTCGACCACGTCCAGCACCGCAGGCTCGTCGGCATCGAGCGCTTCCGCATCGAGCTCCGGCAGCGCGTCGTCGGGGAGCAGCGGTACGACCGGCGGCCTGACCATCGTGGAGACCTTCGACGACGCCTCCGCGCTCGATCCCTCGAGCACCGCGGTCATCGACGCGGCACACGGCACGCTCATCGCCCCCTGGACCACGTTCGACTGGGGGGATTGCAGCGGCGGCGATCTCGTCGTCCCCGACGGCGGCCTCACGCTCGACGGCGGGTTGCTGCAGCTCGCGTCGCTCACCATCCCGGACGGAACGCGGCTGTACAGCCCGTACACGCTCGACGTGCGCGTGTGCGGCGACGTGATGCTCGGCACGAGCTCGCACCTCATCACCGATGACTCGCTGCTGCTCACGGTCGGCGGAGGGCTCAACGTCGGGCACAACTCGGAGATCTACTCCGCGCGCTCGCTGGTCGTCGCGGTCGCCGACGGCGGCCCCACGACCATCAGCGGCACGCTCTACACCAGCCCGATCACCGGCGATCAACCGGGCGACGTGAGCCTGCTCGTCAAAGGCGACGCGCTCGTCTTCGGCACCCTCTTTGCCGAGCCCCCGCTCGATGGCGGCGGTGGACCGCTGCAGGTCATCGTCGACGGCACGCTGGTGCTCGACGGCGGCCAGCTCTTCGTCGACGCCGCCCCGCCAGGCACGCGCGTCCCCGCGCTCGACGTCTCGGTTCGTCAGGACCTCGTGCTCTGCGGCTGGGATCCCATCATCTTCACCAACTCGGCCGCCGGCGGCGGACCGAACACGGGATTGTCGGCCGACCCCATCACGCTCGTCGCGGGCGGCAGCATGCTCGGCGCGGACGCCACCGCGGGCGGCATCTGGATCGACGGCACCGAGGGCCAGGTGCACCTGCACGCGCGCGGCGACATCGACCTCGGCAGCACGGACGTCTGGGTGGACTTCGACGACGGCGATGGCGGCGGACCTTCCGCGCAGGTCGACCTGCTCTCGGGAGGCACCGTGCGCTGCGCGAGCCACATGTACCCGGGCCAGCTCGCGACCCGCGACGGGCCCGCGACGCCCAGCGGCCAGCTCACCGTTCGGGGTCGGCAGGTCGCGCTCCTCGATGGCTGCACGCTCGAGACGCCACCTGCCGGCATCGAAGGCCAGCCCGGCTCGATCCTCGTCGTCGCCGGCGACGGCGGCCTGGCGCTCTCTGGCTCAGCCGTGGTGAAGCCCGACGACGATCCGTGCTCGCCCGGCGCATCGGTGCGCCTGGCTTCGTACGCGGATCTGGATTTCACGCCCGCAGACGGAGGCGTCGCGGCGTCGGGCGGCTCTTCGATTGCGGGTCCGAGCTGCTCGCCAGCAGCGGCCGGCGATCTCACGCTGGTCGCGGCCGGCGCGGTGAACCTCGTTCCGGACGCGAGCATCCTGGTCGCGGGCGCTGGCTCGAGCGTGGGCGCACTGAACGTTCAAAGCGCCGCGACCGTGACCGACGCGCTGCCCACCGTCGTGCTCACCCGGCCCTTCGTGGCGCTCTCGCGCATCTACGATTTGGGCGCGCCGATGAGCGTCTCAGCCGTGCAGCTCACGGCCCTCGCGAATCCGCCCGAGGGCAGCGTGCGGCTCGAGTACGCGATGTCCGATTCGCCGACCGGGCCGTTCGACACCTGGGTCACGGATCCCACCACGCTGGGCGCGCATCGCTACCTGCGCTGGCAAGCGACGATCGATCGCTACTTCCTCCAGAGCGGCGGGCTCGATCGCCTGGAGATCGATCTGCATTGAGTAAAGACTGAGCAATTCCATACTCGGTCGACGAATGAGTACCTACATCCCGCGACCGATGGCGTCCGCCAGTCTCGGATAGGTCGGCTGAAACCCAAGGTCCTCGCGAATTCGCCGGCCATCCAGTGCCGCATCGAATGGGCGGGCGCGCTCGGCGTCCGTGCCGTCAGGTGGCTGCGCGCCAACGACGGCGAAGAGCTCGGCGAGCGTGGGCGCCTCGTCGTCGACGACGTTGTAGATGCGGTGCGACGGCGACTTCGCCAACAGCACGCGCACCACGGCCTGCGCGACGTCCGCGTGGTGGCCCATCGACATGCGCTGCGTGGGCGGGAAGCTGCGCATGAAGGGAACGATCTCTGCAATGTGCGGATCTCCGTCGCCGTAGACGAAGGGCAAGCGGAGCACGCGGACATCGAGCCCCTCGAGCCCAAGCAGGAACCGCTCCGCGGCGAGCTTGCTCACCGGGTACGCCGCGGTCGGCGCGCACGCATCGTCCTCGCGCGCGGGGCGACCTCCGGTGGAGCCGTAGACCAGGCCGGTACTTGTAAAGATGAACCGCTTCACACTTGCCTCGCGCGCGGCCTTCGCGAGGTGCTGCGTGCCCACGTCATTGACCGCCTGGGCCTGCTCCGGAGTCGCGCCACGAAAGAAGGCCGCGCAATGAACCACGGCCTCGACGCCTCGGACCGCCGTGGCGAGCGAGCGGGCATCGAGGAGATCGCCCTGGGCGAGCTCGATGCGCTCGGACTCCAGACTCGCGGCGCGTGCCGGGTCGCGCACGAGCGCTCGCACCTGGTCGCCGCGTTCGGCAAGACGTTTGACGAGCCGACTTCCAACCTTGCCGGTGGCGCCCGTGACGAGAATTTTCATGGGCGCAAGGTAGCCAACCGCGCGTGAGCTGAATTGGAAGAAACGGACATCGATCGCTCGAGGGTTGCTGGCCTTCGGGTACGACGTAACAATCTCCGGATGGACGCGAGCATCGTTCAGGTTCACCACCTCGCGCCGAGCGCGGCGGCGGCGCCCGCGCTGGCCGCCCTCACGGTGGAGGACTTCCGCGAGGACGCGCCGCGCGTCGCCATCCCGCGCGCGGAGATCCAGCTCATCGTCCGCTTTGGGCCCTCGGCGCAGCGCGGCCTCGATGTCCACGTCCTCGGCGCGCGCCAGCGTGTGCATCGCAAGTTGATTCGCGGCGGCCAGCGCGCCGTGAGCGCCCGACTTCGGCTGGGCGCGCACGACCCGGTGCTGGGCACGTCGGCCGCGACGCTCGCGGGACGAATCGTGGCGCTCGAGGAGCTCTGGGGCGCCGGGGCGGTCCGACGCTTCACCGAAAGGCTCGCGAGCGCGCGCGACACGCTCGAGGCAGCGAAGATCGTGGACGCGGTCATCGCCGAGCGGCTCTCGAGCGCTGCCACGCGACGTCCGCTTCCTGGGTTCGTCTCGGCCGCGGTGCAGAGGCTGAGCCACCACGAGGTGAACGCCGTCGCGGCCGAGCTCGGTGTGAGTGGGCGGCACCTGCGACGCGCATTTCGCGAAGCCATTGGCATGAGCCCGAAGGCGTTCGCCCGCCTCACCCGCTTTCTCCGCGCGCTGCGGGCCGCGCGCACCCATCCCGCGGCGAACTGGGCGAGCATCGCCGCGGACCATGGTTACAGCGACCAGGCCCACCTCATCGCCGAGTTTCGCGACATCGCTGGCGTGACCCCGCGCGCGCTGATGGGCGAGCTCGGCGGTTAGCCGGAGCGCATCTCACGAGCGCCTCAGCAGCTGCGCGTCACCGCACCCGCGACAGACGCGAGCTCCCGCAAAAGAAGAGGCCGGCGACACGGAATCGCTCCGTGTCGCCGGCCTCGTTCGCGACCACATCAGTGCCCCGAGCCGTTGAGCTGCTGCGTCCCACTCGCGCCGTTGACCAGGGGCGCGATGGCGGTGGCATCACCGCCGGTCGGAGCGGGCACGCTCTGGAG
>JAFEBB010000117.1 GCA_018266075.1 Deltaproteobacteria bacterium
GGGGATTCGGATTCTGTCCGTGCGGCCGCTGGGGATTCGGATTCTGTCCGTGCGGTCGCTGCGGATTCGAGCCGTGGCGCGGGCGTTGCTGGTTTCCCTGTCGCGGATCGCGATGCTCCTGCGGCGGCGGTGTGTCGTACGTCAGATTCGCGAGATCGGGCACGTAGCCCGCGAAGAGCTCGCGACGACGGTAGTGGTTCCAGATGTCCGCGCCGCCGTCGGGGCGCTGCGCGAGCTCGGGCGCGAACTCCGCGAAGAAGCGGTGGAGGTTGGAGACATCGCGTCGGAAGAATCGCTCCGCCTGAGAGTTCCCGGCGGCGGTGATCACCTGCGGCAGATCGATGATCGTCGGGCCGTCATGCGCGAGGAGCACGTTGAACGGCGAGAGATCGCCGTGGATGAGGTCGCAGGTGAGCATGATGCCCGCCTGCCGCAGCAGGTCGACGTAGAGCTCCTTCGCGTGCTCGGCGGTGAAGCGCACATCGGCGAGGCGCGGTGCAGGCTGGCCCTCCGCGTCCACCACGAGCGCCATCACCAATACGCCCTCGTAGTAGATGTCGGGCGCGGGCACGCGGACGCCGGCGGCGGCGAGCTTGTAGAGCGCGTCGACCTCGGCCGTCTTCCAGGCCTGCTCCTGCTTCTCGCGGCCGTAGCGGCTTCCCTTGGCCATGGCGCGCGCGTCGCGGCTGGAGCGGATGTTGCGGCCCTCGAGGTAGCCCGCGTTGTTCTTGAAGTTGCGCTGGTCGCGCGCCTTGTAGACCTTGGCCGCGAGGTAGCTCTCGCCCTTGCGCACCAGGAAGACGTCGGCCTCTTTGCCGCTCTTGATTTGCTGGAGCACCTCGTCGACCACGCCGTCGACGACGAGCCGCTCAAGGTCGGAGGAGGAGCTGTTCATTCGGTCGCGCGTACACAAACCGGGCGGAGGCTGGTTGTCAATGCCCAACGGCAGGGCGGGCGCTTGATCCTCGTGCGGCCGCTCAAGGCTCGGGGCCCGCTCCCTTGTGCGTCGCCGGCTCGACCGGCAGCGGCACGAGCAGGCCGTCGATCACCCAGCCCTTGGCCTCGAGGTGCCAGTGCAGCGGCCGCGTGGTATCCGCGCAGAGGGCCTCGTCGCCGTCGAGCTGCATGCCCTGCGACTTGCAGCGACGGAGCTGCTCCTGGAGCGCCGCGCCGCGCGGACCTGCGAGCTCGGCGACGAGATCACGATCCGAGCGCACCGAGAGTGCCTTCAAATCCGCGGCGGGCACGAAGCGGTTCACGAAGTCCACGCGCTCGTCTTTGGCGAGCTCGTCTTGCGCGGCGTTGATCGACGAGACCAGATCGTTCGCGGCCGGCGCAGCAGACGGCGGCGCGAGGAGCACCGCTTGTGCGGCGGGCGCCGGTGCAGGTGCAGGAGCGGGCGCACTCGCGGGCGCGACGGGCGTCCCATCCTGCGGCGGCGGGGGCGGCGTGGGCAGCGCGTCGGGTGGAGGCGGCATCGGATCGCGCGGCGACGCCGCTTCGAGGATCGGATCCGGCGGGCTGAGGTACTGGCTGCCGTCTTCGGCGCGCTGCTCTTCGTCGGCGGCCTCGGCGGCGTCGAGCAGGCAGAGGCTGGATTCGCAGAGCACCGAGAGGCAGTCCGCGAGGCCCGCTGCGCCGGCGCCGCCACCGCCATGGCTCGAGTGGCCCGAATGACTGGAGCCGTGGCTGCTGGAGCGCGTGGAGCTGGAGTGGCTGCCGCCGCTCGAGATGGAGCGCGCCGAGTGGCTGCCGCCGCTGGAGTGCGCGCTGCCATGGCCGCAGCCGCAGAGCAGCAGCGCGGCCAGCAATCCTCGGCAGAGCGACGAACGCGACATCCGCTTCAAGTATTGCAGGGTCGCGCCTGGGCTGCACCGCCCACACGGGGCTATCGCACGAGCTTGGCCTTGATGGCGCCGGAGCGGATCGCCTTCTTGAATTGATCAAAGTCGGCGGTCGCTTGATCTGCATAGGCGATCGCGAAGGTGGCGATGGCGCGGTCGAGCTTCTCGGCATCGCCGCAGTAGCCGTACATCACCGCCGCGTCGCCTGCGCGCGCGTGACCCTTCGCGAAGATCTCGCCGCACACCAGCGCGTACTCCACGAGCGCCGCGCCCTTCAAATCCGCGGGATCGATCGACGCCTTGTGATCCGAGAGCTGGCGCACGAGGTAGTGGTGGCCGTCGAGCGTGGTCCAGCCGAGGAACGGATCGGCCACGGTCTGCATGCGGTGCTGGCCCTCGGCCACGCGCTTGCCCTCGTGCGGCGTGCTCGTCGACGCGGGCAGGTGCCGCGCGTACGACGACGGCACTGCCTGCTTCACTTGCAGGATCAAGGGATCTTCGACGCCGTTGCCGAAGCAGAGCACCACGTAGTCGCGTGTGCCCACGCTGCCCGTGCCCACGACCTTGAAGGCGACGTCGACCGGCTTGTACGCATCGAGCACGAGCTGCCGGTTCGGGCCGAGCGTGTTGCGATATTCACCGAGCGCGCCGAGCACGGCGTTGGCGAGCTTGGGCTTCACGCGCGTGAGCAGCGGCGGTCGCTCGGCGAAGCGGCGTCCCCGCTTGTGGTCGTTGACGGTCAGCTTCTGCATCGCCAACGAGGGCGTCTGGCGCTCCGCCTTGGTGAGCACGTGCTCCACCGGTCCGTCGTCGAGGTGGCGGTGCACCTGGTAGCGCGCGAGCTCCACCGCGGGCATGGTCGAGAAGAGCTTCATCGCCTCGCGGTACGACTGCACCAGCGCCTGCACCGCGTCCTTGCACATGCGATCCGGGTTGCCGGCCTCGCGGCCCGCCATCACGAAGCTCGCCGCGAGGCGCTTCAAGTCCCACTCCCACGGGCCGCGGCAGGTCTCGTCGAAGTCGTTGATGTCGAAGACCACGCGGCCGTCGGGCGAGGCGTACGCGCCGAGGTTGCGCACGTGCGCGTCGCCGCAGATCTGCACCTGGGCGCCGGTCACGGGAAGCGAAGCGAGGTCCGCGGCCATGAGCGTGGCCGCGCCGCGGAAGAACGCGAACGGCGACACCGACATGCGCCCGTACTTGATGGGCAAGAGCTCCGCCACGCGGCCCTGCTCGGCGTCGCGGAGCGCCTCGAGGACGCTGGGGCGCTTGGGGCCGGGCTTCCAGCGGTCGTGGTCCACGCGGCGCACGACGTCGCGCAGCGCGCGGCCGTACGCCAGCCGCTCGTGGATGGTTGCGAAGCGCGTGGGAGCCTTGGGCATGCGTCCAGACTAGCGTTGCGCGCGGCGCGCGGGGACTGTTTGATGCCGCGGCCACTTCACCCGGTGTGTGGGTCAACGCCGCTGCGCCGCGCGGAACTCACCCGGCGTCTGGCCGGTCCAACCCTTGAACGCGCGGATGAAGGCGCCGAAGTTGTTGTACCCGAGCCGGAACGCCACCTCGGCCAGCGGGAGCTGCGGCTGCGCGATGAGCTCCTTGGCCCCCGACGACCGCACCTCGTCGGCGAGCGCCTGGAACGAGAGCCCTTCATCGGTCAGCCGTCGCTGCAGCGTGCGCGCCGAGAGGTGCAGCCGCTGCGCCACGGTTCCCACGCGCGGCGGGCCGCTGCACAGCTCGGCGCGGATCGCGCTCCGAACTTGCGCCGCGAGATCGTCGGGCGCGGGGGCGTCGACCAGCTCCTTCTCCGCCTGGCCCGAGAGCACCTTGCGCAGCTGCGGATCCGCGCTGTGCACGGGCCAGGCGAGCGCGTCGCGATCGGCGAGCAGACCGAAGCTGCTCTTGCCGAACTCGAGGTTCGCGGTTCCAAAGTAGCGCTCGAGCTCTCGCGTGTCCGCGAGCGGCGCGTGCGTGAACCACACCGCCTTCGGCGCCCAGGGCCGCTGCAAGATCTGCCTGCCGATGGCCACCTGCACCGCGGTCATGAACTCGCCCTGGTGCCGACCCGGATCACCGCCCAGACCCACCAGGCGCTGCTCGCAGGCGATGTCGTCGCCGCGCGCCTCGAGCCGCACGAAGAGGTGATCGTTGAGCAGCCGCGAGTAGCGGGCAAAGCCCTCGAGCGCCTCGCGCAGGTTGGCGGAGCTGCGGGTGATGAACTCCGCCAGCCCGTACGTGCCGCGCGCCACCTGCTCCGCGGCGTGCACACCCACGAAGGGATCCTCGAGCCCGCGCTCCGCCAGCTCGCCCAGGCGGCGCACCTGCGCGGGCGTGAACTCCACGTCGGGGCTGGTGGTGACGTTCGACGGCAACTCCAGCTCGCGGATGACGCGATCGACCGGGTGCCCGCGCGCGCCCAGCATCTTCAAGAGCGCGGGGACCAGCGCGGTGGAGAAGCCGGCCATGCTCAAGGCTTAGGTGACCCCGCCGCGGCACGCAAGCAACGCGCGGCTACGACGGCGCCCCGGCCTCCGTTGCTTCACCGTCGTGCGCCACGGGCAACGTGAACACGAAGCGCGCGCCGTGGCCGGGCTCGCTCTCGCCCCAGATGCGGCCACCGTGCGCCTCCACGATGCCCTTGGCGATGAACAGGCCGAGCCCTGCGCCGGTGGTTGGGGCGTGTGGCGCGCGCCAGAAGCGATCGAACACGTGGGCCAGCGCCTCGCGCTCGATGCCTGGCCCGGTGTCGGCGATCTCGAACTCCACGAACGCGCCGCGCGGCCGCGCGCTGAGGAACACGGCGCCGCCGCGCGGGGTGAACTTCACCGCGTTGCCGAGGAGGTTGGAGAACACCTGCAGGGCGCGGTCGCGATCGCAGTTCACGTCGGGCAGCGGCGGCAGCGCCACCTCGATGCTCAAGCCGCGGTCGTTCGCGGTCGGCCGGATCTCTTCCACGGCCGCCTCCACCAGCTCGCCTGCCGGCACGGGCGCGAGCTCCACCACCAGCTGCCCCGACTCCAGCTTCACGCCGTCGAGCACGCCGGCGATGAGCCGCTGCATGCGGTGCGCGCTTCGCAAGATGATCCCCGCCTGGTGCTGCACCAGCTCCGAGCCCTTGCGGCGCAGGCCCTCGGCAGCGAGCCCCACCGCGTTGAGCGGGTTCTTGAGATCGTGCGAGACCACCGCGAGCACGTGCTCGCGCGCGCGCGTGGCCACCACCGAGGTGCGATAGAGCCGCGCGTTCTGGATGGAGAGCGAGGCGCGGGTGGCGAGCTCCTCGGCGAGCTGCAGATCGTCGGGCGTGAAGCGGTACGCCTTCGAGCTCAAGCAGGTGAGCGCGCCCAGCGTGCCCTGGGGCGTGCGCAGCGGCACGGAGAGCATCGATCGGAGGTCGAGCTCGCGGAGCAGCAAGAGGTGCTCCGAGTCTTGCGCGTCGTCCTCGGGCTCGTCGGGCGGGATGGCCTTGAGGATCCTCGGGCGCCCGATGCGAATGGTGCGCGCCACCGCCGACTCCCGGTCCACCGTGCGCAGCGGGAAGCGCTCCTTGAGCTCGGCGAGCAGCTGCTCGAGGCGCTTGTCCACGCTGTAGGCGGCTGCGCGGCGGATGGTGCCGTCGTCCTCGAGCATGTGGATCAAGCAGGCGTCGCCGAGCACGGGCACCACCGCGGTGGCGATGTTCTGCAAGGTGGGCTCGAGCTCCAGCGACTGCGCGAACACCGCGCCCGCATCGGCGAGGAGCTTGAGGCGGCTCTTCTCGCGTTCGAGGCGCGCGTGGAGCTGGGCGTTCTCGATGACCACGCCGGCCTGCGCGGCGAGCAGCTCCACCGCGCGTTGGTCCGCGTCGGAGAAGAGCGCGCCGCCGGGGTGGTTGCTCAGGTAGATGCTGCCATGGGCCTGGCCGCGGCTGTGCACGGGCACGCCGAGGAACGGGCCCACGCGCGGGTGTCCGGAGGGGAGCCCGCGGAAGGCGGGATGGCGGCCCACGTCGGCCATGCGCAGCGACGAGCTCCCGAGCGCCAGGGTGCCCAGCGGTCGCGGCGCCCGGCCGATGGCCTCGACCACTTCGGCGCCCACGCCGCTCACCACCCACGGCGACATGGGGTGGCCTTCGCCCGCGTACATGCCCAGCGCGCAGAATTCGGCGCCGGTGATGACCCGCGCCTCGTCGACGATGGCCTGGAACACGGAGATGAGATCGCCGGGCCGCGCGACCGTGGCTTCGGTGATCACCACCGACGCGCGGATGATCGACTCGAGCAGCGCCGTGAACTGCCGCTCCGCCGCGAGGAGCCGCGCGTGCTCGGCCTCCACCAGCTGGCGCCGGGTCACGTCCTCGATCACCGCGAACAGGCCTTCGTTCGCCATCCCCACGCGCAAGGGCCCGGTGGAGACGCGGGCGTTGAAGAGCTCGCCGTTCTTGCGGAGGCGCCGCGTCTGGAAGCGCACCAGCTCGCCCGCGAGCGCTCGGCTGCGCACGCGCGCGAACTCCTCCTTCCGGTCCTCGGGCACCACGGGCAATGGCTCGCCCAGGATCTCCTCGCGGCTCCAGCCGAAGGTCTGCTCTGCGGCGTCGTTCCAGGTCTGCACCCGGCCTTCGAGGTCCATGCTGGCCACGGCGAGCGGCGAGGCGCCCACCGCCGCGTCGAGGAGCGCCTGGGTGCGCTGGACGCGGGCCTGATCGTCCTGGCGCTGGGCGGCGAGGACATCGAGGTGGTACGCGAGCCGGCCAAGCTCGTCGTGCCGCCGGGTCCGAATGCGGTAGCCCAGCTCGCCCTTGTTCACGCGCTCGACCGCGCGGTCGAAGCGGGAGATGGACGCCCCCAGCGAGCGCGAGAGCGCAATCCCGGAGACGGTGAGCACCAGCACCGCGGCCAGCGCGGCGAAGGCGCTGTTGCGGGTGGCGTTGCGCAGCGTCTCCTGGGCGCGGACCGTGCGCTCCCCGAGGAGCTGGTCCTCGGCGGAGTCCATGTTGTCCACCAGGCGGTGCACCTCGCTCATGAGCTCCCGGCTCGCGCCCTCCTGCGTCCGCGCCGCTGCGGCCCCGGGGCCTTGCGTGCGCCGCGCCGCCACCAGGCGCTCCGCCTCGTCCAGCCGCCGGTCTGCGGCCGAGCGCAGCTGCTCCAGGCGCGCGAGCTGGGCCGGGTTGTCGGCGAGGAGCTCGGCCAGGTCGTCGAGCGCGGCGTGGGTGCGCGCGCGCGCGCCGACCGTGGGCTCGAGCTCGCGCTCGTCGCCCGAGAGGGCGTAGCCACGCGAGGCCGCCTGGTCGTCGAGGAGGATGGCGAGCGTCTCCTGGAGCTTGCCGCTCACCTCGAGCGTGTGGCTCACCGAGGCCTCGCTGTCGCTCACCGCGTGCGCACTCGACCAGAAGAACCCGGCGAGCAGCAGCAGCGCCGCCACCGCCGCCGCATAGCCGAGCGCAATCTGGGTACGGATGCCCATGGCGGGGAAACGCCGATCCAGTCCAAGGCCACGCCAGAGTCCACGCCCTCCGCGCGAGAGATAGGCATTCGACTGCCGCGGCGGGAGACCGAGGTGGCCCGGAGAAAAGGCGAGTGACGGAGCGGTCGGGCGTTGGGGCCCTCCGCGGCGACCGCCTCGAAGGGCGAGCGTTGGACCGGTGGAGCGCCCGGTTGGTTACTTAAAATGATTTAGTAACGAATCAGCGCGCCGCGGAGAGCGCCGGAGCCTCGGCCGCTTCGGTCGATTCGAGGCGCACCCTGGCCTCCACGCGGGCCATGGCATCGGCCACGCCGTCGCTCACCCACGCGCGGCCGATCTCTTGCCAGCCGCCGCCGCTCTCTTGGACCGTGAACCACGGCCCGGCTCCGAAGTGGAGCCCTTCAATTCACATTCGATACCAGAGGTGGTTCTGACCCACCCGGACGACGGTCCCGTTGGCGTTCATGGGCGTGCCGAGATCGGTATCGGTGATGTCCAGGTGCTTCTTGGCTCCGAGCGCCATGCGCGTCTCGGGGAGCTCCGCGCGCACCCGGCCCCGGTCGTCGACGACGCGCATCGCGAACGTGGCCCAGCGCTTGTCGAGCTCGCGCTTGAGCGCCGCGTCCCAAGCGGGCGAGAGCGCCGGCGCGTCGGGCTCGGCGAGCCTGCGACGGACTTCACCATCGTGGAAGAGCAGGGTGTCCAGCGCGAGGCTGTCCGAGCCCACGGGCGTGGCGTTCACCTGCACCAGCAGCGCGTCGAGCTGCGGCTTGGGGATGTCGTGCGTCTCCGGCGCGGGCACGTAGGCGCAGCCGCCGCTCTGGCAGCCGAGGTGCGGCGTTTGCACCACTGCCGTCGGCCTGGGAACGGTGACGCGCGCGGCGCGCTCCGGCCCCGCGCAGCCCAGCGCGAAGGCGACGAACACGAGCGCGCGCTTCATGGCAGCTCCTTCACGAAGCTCTGAAGCTTGGGATCGTTGAGCTCGTTCTGCTCATTCAGCAGCTCGCGCACGGCGGCGCTGCCCGCGACGTGCTGCCAAACCTTCAGCCAGCCCACGGCGCCCTGGTCGCTCCAGCCGGCCTGGTAGCCGACCACGTTGCCCAGCCCGAGGCTGTTCAGGTTGTTGTTGATCTGCTGCTTGATCTCCTGCCTTCCGCGCAGGTCGGCCCAGAGGTACCAGCGGATGAGCTCGCCCACGAGCTGCGTGGCCGGGCCCTTCTCCCAGACGATGCCCGGGATGTAGAGCGGCCCGCCGGCCCACGGAACGTCCTGCGCGCCGGGCTGAAATGAATAGGCCTGCACGATCGTTTCGGCGACGGAGGGCGCGCCCGTGAGCTGCGGCTGGCGGCCCTTCGTTGCCAAGTATGAAGCCGCGGTCATGCGGACTTGTTGATTCTTGTCGTGGAGCATCACCTTCATCAGCGTTTCGGTCGGCATCGCCAGGATCACCGGCACGAGCACTTGTTGAAGTTGATAGTCCTGCACCGCGACGGCGATCAGCTTCGCGGGATCGGCCTTCGCGCTCGTGCCCGCGAGCTCGGTCACGCGCATGGTGAGCGGCCGACGAACCGCGGGAAACGTGGAGGCCAGCGGCGCCAGCGCGAGCACGGCGTCGAAGTCTGGAGCGAGATCGATGCGCGCCGCGGCGGCCCAGGTGCGTACCAGCGCGGGCTGCTTCTCTGCAGCGATGATCCGCGCGAGCGTCTCGTCCGCGCCCTTTCCGCCAATGCGACGCAACCCCACGATGGCCCACCCGCGCTGGGTGAGGTCGTGGCCGTCGACGGCGATGGCGCTCAGCGCCGGCACCGCGTCCTGCTTCATGGCCACGAGCTGGTCGAGCGCGGCCGCGGCCTTCTCCTTGTCGGCGAGGGCGGCGGTGAGCTCGGAGGTGGAGGCAGCGCGCGCAGCGAGCGGCGCGAGGAGCAAGGCCAGAACGATCGCGCGCGTCATTTCCAGATCCTCTTGTACCAGGGCTCGCCCTTCTCGCCCTCGATGACGATGCCGCCCTGGTCGTAGCCGGGGCCGTCGAGCTTGCAGTCGTAGGCGATGGCGTTGTTGCCCTTCTTGGGCATCTCGAAGCGGCTCACGGTGAGGTCGTGGGCCTTGAGGTAGTCGAGCGGGAAGTCGCCATCGACGACGGTCATGGTCAAGCCGTGGATGGCCTCGAGCGCCTCGCGGGCGGCCTTGTCGCGCTCGCCGGCGAGCTCGGCCTCGTGCAGGGTGTCGATCTCCGGGCCGCGCAGGCCGAGCGACTCGCCGATATTCAATAGTTCTTTTTCTTTTTCCTCGGAGGCCAGGCTGAGCTTGCCCGTGCGCACCGCGAGCAGGTCGCTGGCGAAGAGGTCCTTGCCTTCGCCGTTGTGGGGCGCGGGGTTGCGCTGCTCTTTGTACTCCGCGATCTGCTCGGTGGTCAGCGTGCCGCCGATGACGCGCAGCGGGAGCAGTCCCGTCACGTTGTGATGAAGCTTCGAGCCCGTCACCTGGCGCTTCACGAGGTTCTCGGGAATGCCATCGAGCCGAACGGGCTTGTCGGTGAGGTAATAGACAATTTGACGTTTCTCGCCTTCGTTGAAAGGCGAGAGCCGCATGGGCAGCACCGGCTTCTCGACCTTGAAGCGGAAGCCCATCGCCTGCACGTAGCCATCGAATGTGGAGCCCGCGGGCAGGCGCGGGTTCACCTTGCGCATGCCGGGCTTGGGATCCGTGGCGGGCTTGTCGCCCACGCGGGTGCGCTCGGCCACCCAGATCCAACCGAGCTTTACATATTCGTTAACAACTTCATCCATGCCCTTGGGGTAGTGGTAGCCGTGCTGGTCCATCCACTTCTGCAGGGCCATGGCGCTGCCGGCGGCGAGCTCGGTGATCTCGTACATGCCCACGGCTTCTTGCTTGAGCACCTGCACCTGGTTGTAGGCGAGGCCGCGCTCGTTCGACGGACCGGCGGAGTCCTCCATCGCGGCGCTCGGCGCCATCTCGTACATGGGGCGCGGCGTGAGATCGACCACGATCTCCGGCGGGTCGATGCTCGCTGCCACCTGCGCGAAGATCTCGTCGGGGACCTTGCGGAGCGCGGGCGGCGTGGGGAAGGGGATGAGCATCCCGAAGTCATCCACGTTGCCCGAGAACCCCGGACGGATGACGTAGGTCTCGACGCCATCCTTGTAGAAGACGTACGTGCGCTGCGGGCCCACGCGCGTGATGGGAATTCCCGGTCCGTCGTAGATCGGCGGGACCATGCCGCAGGGATCGGCGCCGGCACGCGCGGCCGGAAGTGCGAGCGCCAGCGCGACGGCGAGGGTGAACGTGCGCATGCGGGTGCCCCCGAGGTGAGTCGGGAACTGTACACGAGACGTTCGCGGATTCGACCTGACCCGGTTGGGCTCGCCCAGACGCGGGCCGTGGGTCGTGGGTCGTGGGTCGTTCGGGGACGCGACGCGTCAGCACCGATTGCGAATTCTCCGTGCGTTGCAGACTCGCGAGCGCAACGACGCGCGCGCTCGCTTCGCGGGCCTGCATAGCGGCCACACCTAGGAGCCTGTCCGGGTAAGCGGTGTTGACAGAGAGTGACTGTAGCCGAGCGC
>JAFEBB010000118.1 GCA_018266075.1 Deltaproteobacteria bacterium
GGCCAACGTGCGGGCGTCGATCGCTTGCTGGCTGTTACCCGGACAGGCTCCTAGACGTCGCTCGCCTTGTTGATGATGCGCCCCACCAGCCCGTACTCCTTGGCCTGGTTGGCGTTGAGCCAGTAGTTGCGCTCGGTGTCCTGGAGCACCTTCTCGTACGGGCGGCCGGTCTCCGCGGCGATCTCGCGGTTGAGGCGCTCGCGCATCTTGATGATCTCTTCGGCCTCGATGTGGATGTCCGAGGCCTGGCCGCGCACGCCGCCGAGCGGCTGGTGCAAGAGGAAGCGCGTGAACGGCAGGCAGAGCCGGTTCTCCTTCTTCGCGCCGAGGAAGATGTGCGCGCCCGCGCTGGCCACCCAGCCGGTGCCCACGATCTTCACCTTGGGACCCACGAAGCGGATCACGTCGTGGATGGTGTCGCCCGACTCCACGTGGCCGCCCGGCGAGTTGAGGATGATGCGGATGTCGCCGTCGCCCTCGGCGGCGAGCGCGAGGAGCTGCGCGGTCACGCGCTCGGCCATCTTCATGTCCACCTCGCCGAAGATGAGCACGGTGCGCGACTTGAAGAGCGCGCGCTGCACATTCGGAGAGAGCGGATCGGGACCGTGGCTCGTGGGCTCGTCGTTCTCGTCTTCGAGGTGGATCATGAGAGGCTCCTGGAAATTGAAGGGCATCTTAATCGGCCCGGCGCGGACGTTCACGGAGAACATGCGCCAAGTGCGCAGCGCCCATCAGAAGCCGCGCCCTCGCAGCTCGCGCAAGATCCACGCGTACAGCTCGGCGGCGTCGAAGTGCTTGGACCAACCGATCTGGGCCCAGTGGTCGGCCTCCACCTCGGCGAGCACCTCGCCCCAGCGCTGAGATTCCGCGGGCACCATGCCGTCGTTCTCGCCGGCGACCTCGCGCAGGTAGAGGTGCGTGGGCACCAGCAAGGGGTTCATGCGCCGCTTCTTGCGTGAGACGCCCACCACGCTCGCGTAGTGCACGCCGCGCGCGGCGGGGACCTCGTCGTTGAAGCGCGCGAGCCGCGCGGGCGTGAGGTCGTCGATGGCGGAGACGTCGAGCCCTGCGGAGCCGAGCAGCTTCACCACCCCGCGCCGCGCGAGCCCGGAGCCCAAGGCGGCGATGGGCGTCCCGCGGTGCGGCGTGCCCAGCGTCACCAGTGAGGCCACGCGCGGCGCGAGCCCGAGCCGCGCGATGGCGTAGCGCGCGTCGAGCCCGCCCATGCTGTGGGCCACGATGTTCACGCGCTTGGCGTCGACCTCGGTGATGAAGCGCGCGAGCTCCTCGGCGCGCGTCTCCACGCCGGCTGCGGTCGCGACCTTCGCCGCGTGCACGATGTGCCCCGACTTCTCCAGCCGCGTGGGGACGCCGCGAAAGTACTGGTGCCGCGTGCCACCGAGCGCGATCTCGTCGAAGCCGAAGAGCCCATGCGCGAGCACCACGGGATAGACGGGCTTCGGCTCGCGCTTGAGGACGCGCGCGGTTACCCGGCGTCGCCGCCAGAGCGCCCAACCGCCCAGCGCGAGCGCGGCCACGAGCGCGACGACCAGCGTGGCGAGCCAGACCGTTGCGTGCGCGGGCATCTCTGTCGATTACCATGGCGCCATGTGGATTCGCGACGACGGCGCCCGGCTCTTCAAGGTCGTGATCTATGGCGCGCACGACGCGTCCGTGCGCGGGTGCATGCGCGCGATGGCCGAGAAGATCACCGGCATGCCGTTCGCGCCGCCGCTGAAGGGCGGGCCCATCACGCATGACAGCTTCGAGGTCAGCCTGGGCAAGGTGAAGAATCGCCAAACCGAGCTCCTGCTCACGTCCGCGCCGGCTGAAGGTGCGCCGCCAGCCGCTCGGCTCCTGATCCTCAAGCAGCTCGATGGCGCGATCTTCGTGAGCTCCGGGAAGGCCACCGAAGCCGATCGCACGAGCTTCGCCGAGCTGCGCGCGCTCCTCGAGCAGCTCGGTTACCCCGTCGATGAGATCCCCGTCGTCGTTCAGCTCGAGGGCTGGTGCGATTCGGTCCCGGATGCGCTCGAGAAGCTGGGCGCGACCGGTCGCACGGCAGCGCAGGTCGACACGGTTGCGGGCAAGAACGTGCTGGATGGGCTCAAGGCGCTGTCGAAGCTGCTGCTCGAGAAGGCGCCGCGGTGAATTACGGCAGTTGTCCGGCCGCGACCGACCCAACCAGCGTGTCCGGCGCCTTCTCGCCCGAGACGAGATAGGCGCGCACGCCATTCGCGCTCGGAATCACCAGGAGCGTCGAGGCCCAGCGCGCTTCGGGAAGTGTATAGGGTGTCGACTCATAAGTAAGTCCACAGGTCGAAGCATCGACGCTGTACGCATCGACAGAGTCGAGCGGGCCGAAGTTCGGATCCCACTCCGGACTTCCGCCAAGCAAGAAGAGCTCATTGCCCACCGCGACCGCGGCATGCCCCGTCCTCGGCGCGTGCATCGGACCGCTGGCGGCGGTCGTCAGCGCGCCGCTCGACGGGTCGATGTGGAAGCTGTCCCACGTGCCGGGCGCTTGCGAGCTGCCGCCATTGCCGCCGGTGATGAACAAGCAACTCCCGACCACGACCGCGGCCGGGCTCGAGCGCTGCTCGGAGAGCGCCCCCGAGATTGCGAAGGATCCCAGAACGCCACTCGCGTCGACGAGGGCAGATTCGAGATCGGCACGCGCGGCGAAGGTCGCGTCGAGCCCGCCAGCGACATAGACGACCGTTCCAGCAGACGTGCTCGCCGTGGCGCCCGATGCGAAGGTGCGCGGCACCGCAAGCGTCGTCGCAGCGACGTAGCTGCTCCCGAAATCTCCACCTGGCGCGAGCTCAATCTCGCTCGAAGGGTTTTGGCCGCCGGAGCCATCCGCGACGCTCCCGCCGATGCTCCAGATTCCTGCGGCCGTGGCGACCATCACGTGCGCAAAGCGCGGATGAAGCAGGCTGGCGGTCGTTGGAAATGCACAACTGTCGAGCGTGTCCACGGGGCAGGTCTTCACGTCGCCGTAGGTGGGCTCGCCCGACGGAATCGAGGCGTACGTCGCGCCCAGACCGCCGGCGAGGACCACGTTGCCGTCCGCGACCACGCTCGCGCTGAAGTTCCGCGCTGGCGCGATCGAGGCCGCCACGTCCGCGAATCCAGAGCCGGCGCTGCCCGAGCTGCTGCTCGACGACGTCGTCGAGGAGCTGGTCGAACCCGTGGTGCCGGAGCTGCTCGTCGCGGTTGATGACGTTGAGCTGCTCGAGCTCGTCGCGGTCGATGACGATGAGCTGGTCGCGCCCGTCGCGGTGGAGCTGCTGCTGCTCGTGCTCGCCGCGGTCGACGCCCCCTGGGTTCCCCCACCCGATGAGGCCGCCGTGTTTCCGAGGTCCGTCTCGGTGGTCGTCGAGAGGCAGCCCGAGACCGCGAGCAAGATCACCATCGCGGTGTTCCGGAGTTTCATCGTGTCCCTCGGTAGCTCGGAGATGAGCCTAGCAGCTCACGGCGATCGTCTGGCGCCGTCAAATTGAGTGCGTCGGGTCGCCATCGGGCTTCAAAGTTTCGCGCGACCGTCGACAACAAGGGCGTTCCGAGAAGCACACCCCAGCCTTGAGGTCGTCAAAGTGGCGCTACGTCCGCCGCGCTCTGGGCACGTCACCCGGCGTCGTCACATACACGCGCTCTCCCGGCACGAGCGCCAACAGCACCACCACCACGCCGCAGACCACGTGGTTGATCGCCGTCGCGCGCGAGATGGTGTGCACGAAGAGCGTGGTCACCGCGAGCCACGCGCCGGTCAGGCCTGTCGCGAACCGCATGGTGGGATTCATCAGCGACCACACGGCGAACAGGAAGATCAGCACCCCGCTGCCCCACGCGCCCGCCTGCTCATTGGTCGAGTGCGGCCAGAGGAACGCCGAGAGAAAGAGCCAGCAGCCCATCGCCATGTTGGCGTAGCGCGCCCAGGCACCCTTCGGGCCGAATCGACGTGCAAGGCTGGTCGTCGCGGTGGCCATCTCGCCGAGAATCAAGAGGCTCCGGCGTGCGCGCGCAAGCTCCGAGCAGCCGTGCGGCCGCGCTTCGCCGTACGGGCGCTCCCCGCGCCGCCTGCCTCTTTTCGCTCGGCGCTGGCGCCCACAGCGTGAGCCCAGAGGAGCGCCCAGCGGCCATGGCCACGCGCATCAACGGCGTCATCGTGGGGCTTTGGATCTTCATCTCTGCGTTCCTCTGGCGCCACACGCCCGAGGAGTTCGCGCTCACCTGGGTCTGCGGCACCCTGGCCGCGCTCCTCGCGGCGGCGGCCATCTTTCAGCCGCTGGTGCGGCACCTCAACACCGTGGTGGCCCTCGTGCTCTTCGTGGGCACGATGGTCTTTCGAATCGAGTCGGAAGCCACGTTCTGGAGCAACCTCGTCTCCGCCGTGGCGCTCGCCTTCATCTCCCAGATGCCTTCCGAGGAGGTCGCCGGGCCGCCCAGCCAGCCACTGCACCACACCTGACAGGATCTAGGTTGAACGTATGGACTCACGCTTTCTCATGACGCTGGACGTGGTGCTCGAGGGCTCGCAGAAGATCGGCGCCGTCCCGCTCGGCACGCGCGCCACCGCGCCCATCGTGAGCGGCTTCTTCGAGGGGCCTCGCCTCCGCGGGAGGGTGCTCCCCGGCGGCGGCGACTGGACGCTCCTCCGCCCCGACGGCGTCCTGGAGCTCGATCTCCGCATCACCCTCCGCACCGACGACGGCGCGCTCGTCCACATGGCCTCGTTCGGCCTCCGCCACGGACCGCCCGGGGTGATCGCCGCCCTCGGGCGCGGCGAACGCGTCGACTCCAACAGCTATTACTTTAGAACCACGGTGCGATTCGAAACTTCAGCGCCGCAGTATGTATTCATGAATCGCATCCTCGCGGTGGCCACCGGCGATCGCCGCGCCCAGGGCCCGCTCTACGTCATCAACGAGCTCCTCTGAGGCCACGCCATGCGCACCCGACCGCTGATGACGCTCCACCTCACCACCGCGCCCACCCAGAACCTGGGCTCCGTCGCGCACGGCACGCGCGTGACCTATCCCGTCACCGGCGGCTTCTTCGAGGGCGAGCGGCTCCACGGCAAGGTGCTCCCCGGCGGCGATGACTGGACGGTGAAGCGCGCCGACGGTGCGATAGAGCTCGACCTGCGCGCCACGCTCGAGACCCACGACGGCGCGCTCATCTACATGACGTTCACGGGGATCCGCGTCGACACGCCGGAGGGGCTCTACCTGCGCACCTTCCCACGCTTCGAGACCGCGGCGTCGCAGTATGCATTCTTGAATCGCCTGCTCGCGGTGGACGCCGGCAAGCTCACCCCCGATGGGCCCGTGCACGTGATCGAAGAGATCCTCTGAGCCGAAGGCGGGCCAGGGCGCCTCGTTCATCATCGATCTCCCGCTGAAGTCGACGCCGACCGGAAATCTCCGAGCGCACCGCCCGGCGTCGCAGCGCTCGAATTGGGCGCTCGAATTCCGCGTGTTACCCTCGAGCCGTCCTCCTTTTTCCTCGGAGCCGGACCATGAACGGTCTCTCGCGCTTCACCCTCGTCGCGATGGGCATGGCAGCGCTCACCGCCTGCTCCGGCAACAAGTCGGGCTCGACCACCACCGGCAAGACCACCGCCACCGCAGGCACCACCGCCGGCAACGGCACCACCACCGCGGGCACCACCGCCGGCAACGGCGCGGGCAACGGCTCCGCGAATGGCTCTGGCACCGGAACCACGTCGACGAACTCGTCGGGCGGGAACACGGGCACGTCGGGGCTCACCACCTCGGGCACGTCGTGCGTGAACCTTCAGTGCCAGGTGCAGAGCTGCTCCGGCGGCGGGCACACGCAGATCAAGGGAACGATCATGGACCCGGCGGGCAAGGACCCGCTCTACAACGTCGTGGCCTACATCCCGAACTCCACGGTGCAACCGCTCACGGCGGGCGCCTCGTGCGACTCGTGCAACTCGCTCTTCAGCGGTCAGCCGATGGCCGCCGCGCTCTCCGACGACAAGGGCCAGTTCACCATCAACGACGCGCCGGTGGGCAACAACATCCCGCTGGTGATCCAGGTGGGAAAGTGGCGCACGCACGTCACCATCCCCAACGTGCCCGCCTGCGCCGTCACCGACGTGGGCGCCGTCTCGCTGCCGTCGAAGATGGACGCCAACGACCCCATCATCAACCTGCCGGACATCGCCATCTCCACCGGCTCGGCCGACTCGCTGGAGTGCCTGCTGGTGCGCGTGGGCATCGACCCGTCGGAGTACGTGGCCGGCAACAGCAGCGCGGGACGCGTGCACATCTTCAGCGGCGGTCACACGCCCAATGGCGGCGGCGGCGGCAGCACCCCCGGCAAGCCCGAACTCAATGTGATGAACGGCGCGCCGGAGAGCTCGACCGCACTATGGAATAGCCCGTCGAACCTCATGAGTTACGACATTGTCTTGCTCTCGTGCGAGGGCGGCGAGACGTACGACGCCGTGCCCGCCAACCTCGAGGCCTACCTGAACGCCGGCGGGCGCGTGTTCGCGTCCCACTTCCACTACGCCTGGTTCTCCGGGCCCATCGACACCAACCAGAGCTACAACGCGCCCGGCGACTGGGGCGACAACCTCGCCACCTGGACCGGCGGCGCCAACGGCGCCTCCTCCGCCAACGGCAAGATCGTCAGCACGCTCTTCAATGGCCAGCCGTTCTTCAAGGGCCAGGCGCTCGCCTCGTGGCTGGGCAACGTGAACGCGCTGGGCACCAGCGGCGCGCCCGCGGCCGACCTGTACATCAAGGCGCCCAGGGAGAACGCGTCGGTGCAGGCTACAAACACGCCGTCGCAGCAGTGGATCACCGACACCAACTCCACGCTCTACTTCTCCTTCGACACGCCGGTGGTCCTCGACGGCGGCGCGCCTCCGGGTGGCCAGTTCTGCGGCCGCGCGGTCTTCAGCGGCTTGCACGTGGGCGCGGCGTCGTTCGACGGCGTGAACTGCAGCACGGGCACCAACGGCAGCGGCCAGGGTTGCAACACCGGCCACGTGGCCGCTGCGCCGCCTCCAGCGGGCTGCGATACCGCGCACGACCTCTCGCCTCAAGAGAAGGCGCTGGAGTTCATGCTCTTCGATCTGTCGTCGTGCGTGGTGCCCGATAACGTGAACCCCATCACCGACGGCGGAATCGGCGACGGCGGCATCATCTTCAACTAGCAGCTAGACGCCCAGCATGCCGCGCATGAACGGCGCCGAGCTGGCCCAGGCGCTCCATCACCATGCCGCGTGGTCGAAGATCCCCATCGTGGTCATCTCCGGGGATCTGCCGACTTCGCGGGGCGCCGCGTCGTCCGATGCCCCGGCGTGGCTGGGCAAGCCGGTCGAGCACGCAACCCTGCTCGGGCCGGTGCAGCAGGTGGGGTCGCCGCCGAGCTAGCGAGGGTCGTCGTGGAGCACGAACGGGCGCAGGCGGTGGCCGTCGGCATCGGCGAGCACGCAGGTGAAGCCGAAGTCCATGCTCGTCGGCTCCTGCATCACCTGCAGCCCGAGCTTCTTCCAGGCCTCGAAGGTATCGAGCACGCCCTTCTTGTCTGCCAGGCTGAACGAGAGCTCCACGCCACCCGCGGGCCGCGGCTCGGGCTTCACGTCTGCCGAAGCCCAGAGGCCCACCTTCAAGCCGTTGGGCAGCACGTAGAGCACGAACGTCTTCGCGCGCTCCACGGGCTTCACGCCGAAGATCTGGTCGTAGACCTCGGCGCTGGCGAGGGGGTTCTTCACGGCGAGCAGGATGTAGGTCAGGTTCGACATGGTCTCTCTCCTTGTGCTGCGGTGGAGAGCCCAACCTAGGACCGGCCGCTGTCAGTTTTCGTCAGGAGTCGGAATGCCCTGCTCTTCGAACCACTCCGTGAGCAGCGCGCCACGGCCGCGCGGATAGGGCGTCCCGGTCGGCGCGAGGTTCACCACGCGATCCATGCGGAAGTGGCGAAACCCCTCGCGCAGCTCGCAATACGCGACCACCACGCGCGTGCGTTCGAAGAAACCGATGGCGAAGGGCCATATGGTGCGCTTCGTGTTCTCGCCGCCGGCGTCGCGATAGCTCACGCGGAGCTTGTGCTCCTGGCGGATGGCCTGGCGCACGATTCCGATGTCGATGGCGTCGGTGTGCGGCGCCTCCGGCCCGACCATGAGCGTGGCCGCGTGCACCTCGCGCCGCAGCTCGGCGGGCAGGACCGAGGTGATCTTCGCGAGGGCGTTTCGCGCCGCGACGCCGAGGCTGCGGTCGTCGGTGCGCCGCGCCACCCAGCGCGAGCCCAGCACCAGCGCCTCCAGCTCCTCGACGGTGAACATCAGCGGCGGCAAGGTGAAGCCGGGCCGCAGCACGTAGCCCATGCCTGGCTCGCCCTGGATGTCGGCGCCCTGGGAGCGCAGCGTGGCGATGTCGCGATAGAGGGTGCGCTCCGAAATACCGAGCTCTTCCACGAGCGCCGACGCGGTCACCGGGCTGCGATGGCGTCGCAACACCTGCATCAGCTCGAGGAGGCGCTCGGCTCGGGACACGCGGGCGGAACGTAGCATCAAACCCGCGTGGTAGCTTCCTTGACCCATGGCACCGGCGCGCCCCCCAACCGAGCTCGAAGCCCGACGCGCGGCGCTCGCTGCAGAGCTCGGCGAGGAGATCTCCCTCGACGGCCTCACGCGCGACTTTCACATCTTTCAACGCGTGCGCGGCCACCGGCACTCGACCGACGATCTCCTCACCGCCTGGTACGCGGCCACGAAGGCTCCGCACCCGCCGCAGACACTGCTCGATCTCGGCACGGGCATCGGCTCGGTGGGGCTCTCGCTCGCGTGGCGTTTCCCGGAGGCGCAGCCGACGGTCGTCGAGGTGCAGGCGGTGAGCTTCCGGCTCTTGCGCGAGAACCTCTGGGCGAATGGGCTCGAGGCGCGGGTGCGCGCGATCCACGGCGACCTGCGCCAGGCGGTGCCGCCCGGCGAGCGCTTCGAGCTCGTCACCGGGAGCCCGCCCTACTTCGACGTGGCCAACGGAATCGTCCCGGCCGACTCGCAGAAGGCCGCGGCGCGGTTCGAGCTGCACGGCGATGTCGCGGACTACGCCCGGGCAGCGGTCGCCGCCCTCGCCCCCGGCGGCCGCTTCGTCTTCTGCTTTCCCACCGATCAGCGCGCGCGCGCCGAGCGGGCGTGCGCGGACGCCGGGCTCGGAATCCTCGCCTCGCGAGATGTGGTGCCGCGCGCCGGGCGCTCACCGCTCTTCTCGCTCTTCTGTTGTGCGCACGCTGCCGAGGCTGCGACCCCGGTTCGCGAGCCGGACTACCTCGTCCGCGATGCAGCCGGTGCGCACACGCCGGAACACCTGCGGGCGCGGGCCACCTTCGGGTTCGGCGAAAGCTTGGAGTTGGAAATGAAGCCCAAACTTCATTGACACTACCTCTACAGTTTTGACAACTTCGCCCCTCACCCTGAGGAGAAGATCAAATGCGAATCATTCAGACCTTGTCTGTTGCCGGCCTGCTCTCCATCGCCGGCCTGGCCCAGGCGGCGCGCCCGGCCGAGGCCAAGTACCCGAACCTGACCAAGTCTTGGGACAAGCTCCAGGACGCCAAGAAGCACCTCGAGGAGGCCGAGAAGGCCCACGCCAAGACCGGCGGCCTCGGTGGTCACGCCGCCAACGCGGTGAAGGAGGTCGCCGCCGCGGAGAAGGAGATCGACGAGGCCATCAAGTTCGCCGCGGCCAACACCAAGGCCGGCGCGCCCGGCAAGGTGACCGACGGCGCCGCCAAGCCCGGCGCCCCCGGCTTCGACGACAAGAAGTACCCCAACCTCGGCGCGGCCCACCTCGACTGCGAGTGGGCCATCATCCACGTGCACGAGGCGATGGAGTACCACGCGCCCACGGGCACGCTGGGTGGCCACGGCGAGAAGGCCGAGGAGCACCTCAAGGCCGCCCAGAAAGAGGTCCTCGAGGCCGAGAAGTTCGCCGAGGCGCACGCCAAGCCGGAGGCCAAGCCCGCTTCTGCTCCTGCGAAGTAATCGCAGCGGGTGAACGACGAAGGGCCGCCGGCGCGAGTTGGCGGCCCTTCTCTTTTCTGGCGTTGAATCACGCGCAGCAGGCGGCTATCCAACGGGCCATGATCACCCTCTACCAGCTCAAGGGCTGCCCGTTCGCGCTGCGCACGCGCATCGCGCTCGCGGAGAAGCAGCTCCCCTTCGAGACCGTCTTCATCGACCGTGCGAACAAGCCGCGCGAGGTGCTCGAGGTGAGCCCCAGCGGCACCACGCCCGTGATCTACGACGGCGAGGCCAAGGTGCGCGATTCGTCGATCATCGCCGAGTACCTCGAAGAGCGGTATCCGCAGCGGCCGCTCCTGCCCGCGGATCCCATCGGCCGCGCGGCGGTGCGCACCGCGCTCGACGACCTCGACGAGCTCGTGGACGCCGTGGGCGCCCTCTTCCGCGCGACGTTCAAGGGCGGCGACCTCGTCGAGGCCAAGGGCGAGGTCCGTGAGGCGCTCGACGACTGGAACACGCGGCTGGAGAAGCGCGCGCACGTCGTGGGCGAGCAACTCACCACCGCCGACGTGAACCTCTATGCGCACCTGGCGACGCTGGAGAAGCTGCAGGAGGCGCCGCTGCCCACCGACCTGCCGCACTTGACCGCGTGGTACGCGCGCATGGCGGAGCGAACCGCCGTCGCCAGCGCGTTGAAGGACGCGCTCTAGGAGCCTGTCCGGGTAACAGCCAGCAAGCGATCGACGCCCGCACGTTGGCC
>JAFEBB010000119.1 GCA_018266075.1 Deltaproteobacteria bacterium
GGCGTTGGTGCCGGTGCTGGAGCCGTTGGCGTTGGTGCCGGTGGTGGAGCCGTTGTCGGTGCCGTTGCTCCCGGTGGCGTTGCCGTTGGAGCCGTTTCCGTTGCCGTTGGTGGTCGACCCACCGTTGGTGGCGCTGCTGGACGACGAGCCCGAGCCCGAGCTCCCTCCGCTCGAGCCACACGCCTGCAACGCGACCAAAGCCACCACGCCAAGCCACCTGCTTGAAATCCGCATTGAGCCCACCCTCGTAGAAGACCGGGAAAATCTCACAGCGCGTGAACCATTCCCAATAAAAAAACCAATCTTCAACTCAGGAGCCGCCCTGCAAAGATCGGCAGACGCGATGCACGGGTGCGCCTCCCCGGTTCAGGGGACGGGCTGCGCTGCTAGAAGGTTCTTCACAGAGGTCCACCCCCTTTCTCGTCCTATCCTCTGGGCATTGATCACTTCTCATTGAGTCGGCAGCAGCACGGAGGGGCGGCAAGCGTCTGTGCTGCGGGCACCTTCTCGAACTCCGACACGCTCGTGTACTACGGCGAGATTGACTCCCCTTCCGCGATCGACATCAACGCCGACGGAAAGTTGGATCTGATCTTCCGCTTCTCGCACAACGCGGACGCCGGCGTCCTTCTGGGCAATGGAGATCGTACATTCGACCCCAATGTGGTCGCGAGCCATTCGAACATTTAACTAAAGAGTTACGCCATCGGCGACCTCAATCGCGACGGCAAGCTCGACGTGGTGACCACCGACTTCACGGGCACGCAGATCTACGTGTTGCTCGGACTGTCGAGGCAGTTCATTCAACAGTACGGGTCACGCGCCGCCACCGCCCTCGATCGCGCTGATTGCGCCCGCTCCGCTCTTAGACGAGCGCCGGGAGCCATTCGCTACCTGATGCAGGACCTCCAGGGGACGAGATTCAGCCGCTTGGTCATCGCTCCGGCGTGTCGCGACGGGAGCTCGAACGGGTGCACAGGTCCATCGGTCCCTTCTCGAGCGCCGCACCTGATCGCGACTCACGGTGGTCCCGCCCCAATTCAGCCGCGTGCGGCGACGATCATGCGCTTCGAGCTATCCTCGCGCCGTGAGCAACATCCAACTCGATCTCAAGGTGCAGAGCTTCACCTGGACGCTCATTCTGCTGGCGATCCCGGTGTGCGCGGTGCTCTCCGTCTTCCACGGCTGCGACGTGCGCCACCCGATCGACAAGCGCTCGTGTCTGAAGGGCTCCGTGCAGGCGTGCGTCACGGTCGGCGACGCGTACGCCTCGGTCCACCCCGATGACCTCGCGTATCTGTTCTCGATGATCTTCGGCTACCACCACGCGGCGAAGACCTGGTACGGCCACGCCTGCGACCTCGGCTCGTCGACTGGCTGCTATCAGTTTGGAGTCTTCAGTCGAAGCAGCGGCGACGATTGGTTCACCGATAGCTTCAATGTCGAAGACGCGCGCAAGGGGTTCCAGCGCGCCTGCGACGCCAAGGTGGCCGACGCCTGTCTCGCGCTCGGCGAGATGGCCCACGACGCCTCCGACGAAGCGCAGGCCACGCACTTCTACGGCCTCGCCTGCGATGGCAAGAGCGCCGAAGGCTGCTTCAACCTCGGCCTGGCACGCTGGGCAGGCCGAGGCGGGCTCTCGGCGAACGCGCACGAGGGACAGAAGCTGATCGACCAGGCGTGCACGCTGGGCGACTCCAATGCCTGTAAGCGCCTGAACAACCATTGGCTGAAGCTGGACCTCGCCGTGGAGGCCTGTGCCGACGGCGGCTCGACGGATGCGTGCGCCGAAGCCGACGATCTGAAGGAGCAATCGAAATCGTGGCCGCCATGATGGTGACCCGTGGGCGCCGGTCGATCAGCTGCTCGCCGACGTGTAGTGCGCGATCGACCGCCCCCACGCCAGCCGCGCGAACACGCTGAAGGCCAGTCCTCCGCCGACCGACAGCAGCGCCGTGCTCAGGTCGAGCTTGCCCAGGAGCGCCATGGCCGGGAACGAGGTCATCAGCGCCAGCGGGAACACGAACGTGAACACGAACCGCAGCGCCCCGCGGAACACGGAGATCGGCCAGCGGGCGGCGTCGAGGATGGAGTTGAAGAAGTAGCTGAGGTTGTCGATGCGCACGGCGAAGAACGCCGCGCTGATGACGAGGATCCAGATCGAGTACAGCACCATCACCGCCGCGAGCAGCAGCGCCGCGGCCGCGAGCACGTGCAGCGGCGCGGGCGTCCGTCCGAGCCGCGCGAACGCGTAGACGAAGATCGCGATCGCGCCGAAGCCGTCGAACATGCGCCAGGGATCGAACTTGGCCGTCGACACCATGAACTGTGCGTCGAAGGGCTTGAGCAGTACGAAGTCCAGCGTCCCCTTGCGCACGTGGTCGATGACCGTGAGCAGGCTGGGGTTGATGGCGCCCTCGAGGATGCCGCGGATGAGCGTGAACCAGCCCACCACCACCAGCGCTTCCGGATAGCTCCAACCGGCAATCGCACCGCGCGTGCCGAAGACCACGAAGAGCGGCGTGAGCGTGACCACCATCCAGAAGAGGGTCATCACCCCTTCGAGCAGGAAGTCGAAGCGGTACTGCATGCCCACCGCGGTCGAGGCGCGAAGCTGAATTCCCAGCACGGTGAGGTAGCGAGCGGCGCCGCGCATCTAGCCTCCGTACGCCTGGTACCGCTTCACGCCGGTGCGCCAGAGGAGGTTCAAGATCACGAAGAACGCGGCCACCCACGCCGCCGAGGTGCCCAGCTCGCGCAGCGCCTGCTCGCGCGAGAGGTGCCCGATCATCACCTCCACGGGAAAGCCCATCTGAAATCGGAACGGCAGCCACGCGTTCACGCGCTGCACCCAGTGCGGAAAGAGCTCGAGCGGTATCAGGTAACCCGAAAAGACACTGAACAATCCAAAGTACAGCTCACTCACCGAGTACGAGCTCTCGATGTGGAACCCGAGCGCGCCGATGCTCGCCTGAATCAAGAACGTGATCGCCCACGCGAGCGCCACGCCGAGCACGAAGATCGCGATCAGCGCCGGATCATGCGTGAGCTGGCCGGGCTGTAGCACGAGGAGGATCACGCCCACCAGCGGCAGCGTCACCAAGCCGCGCAGCGGCAGCGCGGCCACGTTCTCGGCCGAGTACGCGAAGAGCGGATGAATCGGCCGCAGGAGCCGCATGGCGATGGTGCCCTGGCGGATGTCGTTGATGAGCTCGTAGCCCACCCAGACGCCCGTGAGCAGCCGGACCAACAATCCAACTAAATAATATGCGGTGAACTCCGCCTGGCCGAAGTTGCCGATCGGCGCGTCGCGGGCCACGGCGCGCATCATGGCCAGCATCACCAGCGGCATGTTGGTGGTGAGGATCCAGATCAGGAACTCCACGCGGTACGCGACGGCATCCGCGAAGCCCACGCGCAACAGCGTGGGATACGCGCGAATGGCGCGGCTCAGCGAGCCCGGCGAGGCGTCGCTCAAGGCGCCTCCGTGAGCTCGTCGACCACGCGCGTGAGCTTGTCGGAGTGCGTGAAGTCCACAGGCATTACCACCGGAAGCTGCGGCGTGAGGTTGCCGTGGGTCAGCCCGCGGATGCCCTTTTCGTGCTCGGCGAGCGCGCTGGCGGCGAGGGTGTGCGGCGTCACCAGCGGCGTGCCCGCGCGCTCGAACGATTTCTCGACGAGCTCGCCCGCGTAGAGCGCGTGGTCGTCCCAGGAGAAGTCGGTGTCGTCGGGCTTGCCCGCGTTGGCGCGGACCGCGGCGTCGAGCTTGGCGACATCGACCTGCTTCGGCCGATACACGGCCACGCGACCTTCCTTGCCGCGATCGACCCAGTTCTCGAGCGGCACGGCGCTCACCGGCCCGAAGCTCTCCCAGACCTCGCGCTTGCCGTCCTTCTCCAGCACCACGCCCACCTGCGTGTAGCGGCTGTGGGTCACGTCGCGGACGAGGTTGCAGCGCAGGCCGCAGGCGAGGTCCTGCAGCACCACGTCGCCGGGCTGGATGTGCACGCCCCACGCGGCCTCGCGTCGCGCGAGCGAGCGATCGGGACGGCTCTGGTACATGGCCACGCCGCCCGCGACGAGCACGCCCACGGCCACGATCGCGATGCCCACCATGCCCGCGTTCTTCACCGCGAGGCCCCGTTCGGCGGCGGCGCATTTCCGCGGAAGAGCTCGCTCATCACCTCTTCGAGCGGCGCGTCCTCGACGGTGAGGTCCACGACCGGCAGCGCGCTCAGCAATCCCGCGACCGACTCCTGCAAGCGCGCCTGGGAGATCTGCAGCGTGGCCTGGTTGGCCTCGAGGGAGATCACGCTGCCGAAGCGCTCCACGTCAGCGCGATCGACGGTCTTGCCCAGGCGCAGCGAGAGCCGCTTCTCGGGCCGGACTTTGTGCACGAGCTCGTCGAGCGGGCCGTCGTAGATGAGCCGGCCCTTGTCGATGACGATCACCCGCGGGCAGAGCGCGACCACGTCGTCCATGTAGTGGCTGGTGAGGAGCACCGTGGCGCCGAAGCGCTCGTTGTAGCCCTTCACGAAGCTGCGGACGATGGCCTGCATGCCCACGTCGAGGCCGATGGTGGGCTCGTCGAGGAAGAGCACCTTCGGTCGATGGAGCAGCGCCGCCGCGAGCTCGCACTTCATGCGCTCACCGAGCGAGAGCGTCCGCGTGGGCTTGCTCACCAGCTCGCCGAGCTGCAACAGCTCGGTGAGCTCGCCGAGCGTCTCGCGGAAGGTGGCGTCGGGGATCTGGTAGATGGCCTTGTTGATGGCGAAGGTCTCGCTCGGCGGCAGGTCCCAGAGGAGCTGCTGCTTCTGGCCCATCACCAGCGTCACCTGGGAGAGGAACTCCGGCCGGCGCTCGAAGGGCGTGAAGCCGAGGACCTTGGCCTCGCCCGCGGTGGGGTGGAGCAGGCCGGCGAGCATCTTGAGCGTGGTCGTCTTGCCCGCGCCGTTGGGGCCGAGGAAGCCCACGCGCTCGCCGGCGGCGATCTGGAAGGTGATGCCGTCGACGGCGCGGACGTCGTCATAGACGCGGTGGAAGAGCGCCTTGAACGCCGCGGCCATGCCCGGGTCGCGCTTGTGCACGCGGTAGACCTTGGCCAGCTGACGCACATCGATCATGGCGGGTGTTTAACCCGGAGCCTCCCGCGGCTCCACTACGGTGCGTAGCGCCGCAGCAGCTGATCGCTCCCGCCGACGAGCAGCCACTTGCCGTCGGGCGAGAAGGCCACCGCGGCTGCGCTCCCGCGCGGCACGTTCGCGCGCGCGAGCTCGGTTCGGCGCTTGGCGTCCCAGAGGATGACCGCATCGTCGAGCCCGCCCGACGCGACGCGCTCGCCGTCGTGCGAAACCGCCACCGACACCACGGCCGGTGAAGTGCTTCACCCGCTGGCCGCTCTTCACGTCCCAGATCTGCACGTGCAGGAACATGTGCGCGGAGAGCGCGAAGGCGCCGTCGGGCGAGAAGGCGACGCCATTCACGTGCGTCCTGGTGGGCCAGGTCCTGGGAGAGGTGGCGAGCATGGGAGTCGGCAGCCTAGCGCGCCTCCCTGATGCTCGACGGAGATCTTTCTTTCACCATAGTGGCACTCGTATGCTCCATCTCGTGCGATCTTTCTGCCGACAGCGAGGAGATGTGCGCGTGACTGTCAGAACTTTCTGCAGCTGCAGCCAGGTTGCTCCGCGTCGGCGAATCTTTCGCGTCGGGGCAGGCCGATGAGTGCCCGCGAGGCGGTCCGCGATCGCCGTCAGAAGACCGTGGAGCGGCTCCGCGAGCTGGGGAACACCACCTTCGCGGTGGCGCACATCGCCCGGAGCGCCGGCAACGTGCCCATCCAGGACGCGTACCTCATCGCCCACCGGCTGGTGGAGGATGGGCTGCTGGTCCGCGTGGCCCAGGGGCTGTACGCACTGGCCGAGCGTCCCGCGACGCTGGCCCAGCGGCTCTACTGGCTGGCGAACGCGGAGCGCTTCCACCTCTCGCACGGCTCAGCGATGGCGCTGCACGCGCGCGCGTCGCTGCCACCCGGCGAGCTGTCGGTGACGGTGGAGGGCGAGCGTCGGCCGGCGCAGCTCACGCGCGCCATCGCGGTGCGCTTCCTCGATCGGCCGCGCAAGGTGATGGGCGAGCTGGAGACGATGCAGGTGGAAGGCCTGGGCGCCGTGCCCGTGGCCACGCCGGAGACGGCGCTGCTCGAGGGGCTTCGCGAGCCGGATCTCTGCGGCGGTTTGCTCGAGGTGTGTCGCTTCGCGGCGTCGCGGCATGGGCGCTGGGATGGCAAGAAGCTGGTGGCGCTGGCGCGCAAGCAGGGCGTGGACGCGGTGGGGCGTCGCGCGGGGCTGCTCATGGACTGGTCGGGCGATCCGTCGGCGCACGAGCTGGCAGCGCTGGCCCCGGCGCCGAACGCGGCGGTGGCCTCGCTGGATCCGCATGGGGCGCGTCGCGGGCCGATGGATCGACGCTGGCGGCTGCGCGTGAACCTGCCCCGCGAAGACGTGCAGGCCGCGCTCGGGCTGCGGACCGCGGACAGCAGCGCCTGGTGAAGTGTCGCCCAGCGTGCGGGCGCGGACGATCTCCGGGCGCGTGCGCGCGCGGCGGGACATCATTCGCGCTCCAACCCGGAGGAAATGCATGGCCGCCGTTCGTCGCGCCGAGGTGAAGTGGGAAGGCAACATCCAGGGCAAGGGCACGCTCACCGCCGCCACCAGCGGCGCGTACCGCGACTTGCCCGTGACCTGGGCCTCGCGCATCGAGCGCGCCGACGGCAAGACCTCGCCCGAAGAGCTCCTCGCCTCCGCCCACGCCAGCTGCTACGCGATGGCGCTCTCGTTCGGGCTGGGAAATGCCGGCAAGCCGCCGCAGCGCCTCGAGGTCAGCGCCACGGTGACGTTCGAGCAGGTGTCGGGCGGGTTCAAGGTGAAGTCGAGCGCGCTCGAGGTGAAGGGCCAGGTGCCCGGGCTCGATGCCAAGGGGTTCCAGGCCGCAGCCGAGGCCGCAAAGGATGGCTGCCCGATCTCGCAGGCGCTGAAGGGGAATGTGGAGCTGAGCGTGAAGGCGACGTTGAGCTAGAGGCCTCATTCGGAGAACGTCGCGCGTCGGTGCCTTTGCGCAGGCAGGCCAGCGCTCGCCGGATCGTTCTGGAGCCAGGAGCCCGAACGATCCGGCGGAAGTAAGAGTGGATTGGCGGCCGAGTCGATACAATCGGAGCCATGCGAGGTTTGGACGGTAGCCCCCAAGATGCTACGCCCAGCGTTGCGGTCGAAAGCCGCCGCGCCGATGTATCCGTTCCGGCTCATGTGACTGAGTCGAATGCTGACCGCCCACTCACTGAACGCGAGTATTTGCTCCTGAGCCCAAGGGGCATCGTCAGTCACCTGCCTTGGCTGGGCTCCATCGCATTCTCAATCGTCTTCATCTGGCGTACCCGCTTCGCGATAGCCGGCGAGACGTATTTCTCTCTCGTCGACGATGCGATGATTTCCATGACGTACGCGAGAAACCTGGCGCAAGGTCACGGGTTGCTTTGGATGGCGGGCGGCCATCACGTCGAAGGGTACACCAACCTCCTGTGGACTCTCTGGATGAGTCTGGTGCACCTCTTCCCCATCCCGGACTCGAAGACGTCCCTGTTCGTATCGATTAGTAGTGCTTTGCTTCTCGCGACAAACGTTGGAGTAGCGGGACGCATCGCGGAGACACTCACAACTGATTGGCGTGCAGGGCTTGTTTCGCGCGTCCTGGTCGCAGCCTATTTCCCACTTATCTACTGGTCGCTTCGTGGCATGGAGGTCGGGCTCCTTGCCACGATCGTTGGCACCCTGACGCTCTTCGCTCTTCAACTCGAACAGAAGTTCGACGTTCGCAAGAGAAACATTTTTGCGGCGGTCATGGCTGCGGGACTCCTCGTGCGGCCGGATGGCCTGATTCCATGCGCAATCGGTGCGGCGTTTGTCGTGGTCTTCTCGCCTCGCTCAGAACGTCTTCGCACGGCAATCATGCTGCTTGTCGTCGGGGTGTTTGTAGTCGCTGGCGTCGAGGTATTCCGAAAGACGTACTACGGCGACTGGCTGCCCAATACCTATTATCTAAAAATGACGGGTGTGACCGTGTGGTTCAGAGTGTCGCGTGGTCTCTCTGTCTTTGGTGACGCGGCCAGTTCGTATCTTCTGCCGCCCATCGCTCTTGCAGTTGCTGCAGTTTGGCGACGAATTGATAGGCGAACCCTGGTTCTCTTGACGCTGGCAGCCAGCTACATCTTTTATTCAGTATGGGTTGGGGGAGATTCCTGGGAGCAAACGGGTTACACCAATAGGTTCATCACCTCGGCTATTGACCCTTTGCTCGTGCTCGCTGCGCTTGGCGCGTTGAGAATCGCCGATCTCGCGCTCAACCCATCGATTGTCGGCCAGCGTCCGATTGCGACGTCGCTTCTAATATCGTGCGTCTTGGTGTGGGCAAGCTGCCAGTCGATGTACCGAACATGGATGGATCGCGACAAGTTCGACGCACACCTCGACGCGGAGGCCGTCGCATTTGGATACATCCTAAGGGAGGCAACGCCTGCAACGTCGACTGTTGCCGTTGCATGGGCTGGTGCGATTCCCTATTTCTCACACCGGCTGTCGATTGATCTTCTCGGCAAGAACGATACCGAAGTGGCTCATTCGCGACCGCATCCCATGGCAACGTTTTGGCCGGGCCATAATAAGTGGGACTATTCCCACAGCATCGGTGAATTGCGCCCGGACTTCGTTCAAGCGCTTTGGAATCCAACCAACGACGATTTTCAGCAGATGAGTCGGTTGGGGTATTACTCATTGAAGAACGGAATATGGTTCAGTCAGGCAATGAGCAATCGAGCGAACCTTGATGTCCTTTCACGCACGCCGGCTGAAGTTTTGACGAATGCGCCATAGCCCATGAAGCACTCAGGGCAGATGTCTATTTGGCAAGCTTCATCACGGTACCCGAACCATAGTTCGTCCAGTAGATTGCCTTTTCGTCTACTGCAATTCCTTCCGGTTCTGAGACTTCGGGGGCCTGAGCGAGGACGCGAATGCTTCCGCCATCTCTGGAGATCATGGTAACCGTGCTCAAATTAAAGTCGGTATAGTAGATTCCATCTGAATCAATCGCGATCCCATATGGCGTTACGGATGATGAATACAAAGCGTGTTCCAACCCGCCATCCAGTAGCGCTGAACCTATTGCTCCACCGTGTTGATCGGTCCAAAACACATCGGTCGAGTCCGAGGCGATCTGGATTGGGTCATCTTGGGAAGACGCGATGGGGATGACCAAGCCACCATCGATCGGCATCGAGCAGACCGTGCCATCGCCATTGTTTGTCCAATAAATAGATTGTGGACTTATCGCGATCCAGAGAGGGTCAGCTTGGTTTGAAGCAAGATCACGCCTTCCTCCACCATCGAGCAGGGCTGTCCTCAAGTAGCCGTCACCGGTTGACCAATACATAGAAACTGAGTCGACAGCGAGGCCATGGGGATCAACTTGGCCCCCCGCCAGCTGTTGCGTCGAGCCTCCATTGAGAGGAACCTTGGACACTCCATCATTAAAACTCGTCCAGTAAACAAACTGGGAGTCGACAACGAGTGCGAATGGCCGAGACTGGTTCGAGACAAGTGTCTGAGTCGTGCCTCCGTCGAGAGCGATCCTCAAGATCGATCCGTCGAAGGTAGCCCAATACACAAAGGATTGATCAATCGCGATTGCAGTTGGACTGCCTGCATCGGTAGTCAAGGCCACCGGTTGACAGACCCCACCATTGCACGGTCCGCCCTGGCACGAGTGGCCGCAACGTCCGCAATTGTCACCGTCGGCATCTACGACAATTTCGCAACCATTTCCGGCGTCCCCATCGCAGTCTGAGTAGCCTGTGCTGCACTCCCAACCGCACTGTTGATTGACACATGTTCGCACGGAGTTCGGTGGACCGGAAGGACATGGAGAGCATGCCGCCCCGCAGCTGTCGGGGCTATTGGGATCGGTGCATCCGCTTGTGCCGCTCGTAGCGACGCCAGTGGACCCGCTCCCAGAGGAACTCCCTGCCATGCCACTTGTTGAGGTGCTTGTGCTGCCTGTGCCTGAGGTGCCGCTTGCACCCATTGCCGTCGAGGAGGCGGAGCCTGAGGAGCTTGCTGATGGTCCCGAGTTGGTTGTGCCAGCTCCCGACGCTGCACTGGAGGCCGTCGACGAAGGCCCGCTCGTTGAGGTCGATGAGCTACTCGCTGTACCCGTTGAATTACTGGCTCCAGCTGTCGCAGATGATGGCGAAGACGACGAGCTGCCGCTTGAACCAACGGACTCCTGGGTGCTCCGAGCGAAGCAGATCGACGAAGAGCTGTCGCAGTATGCAGCACTCGGACAGTCTGAGTCGGACTTGCAATGAGGTGGCTCAACCGCGCATCCCGCAGTAGCGGATATCAACGCGACCCAAGCGAAGGGTTTGAATACCACGCACACCTCGACCGGTTTCGGCCAAGATTAGGATGGCTCAATGTGCCTGTCGCGTCTTTGATGAAGGCGGCAGTGTAGCGCTTCCGATTTCTGAGACACGTAGTTGATAGCACTCAGGCTGCTTTC
>JAFEBB010000120.1 GCA_018266075.1 Deltaproteobacteria bacterium
TTCATCGAGTACGCCTGGGCGTCCATCGAGCACGCCGAGGCGTTCATCGAGTACGACCGGGCGTGGATCGAACACGCCAAGGCATTCGACGACGACGCCCGGGCCGCGGTCTCGGGAACCGAATCCGCGACGTACCGTCCGTTGGTGTCGATCGAACCTCAGAGGCCGAGGCGCTTGATGAGCCGCTTGAGCGACGATGGCTTGATGCCCAGCCGGCGGCCCGCCTCGGCCTTGTTGCCCCCGCAGGCGGCGAGGACGACGCGAAAGATCTCCTCGTCCAGCGCATCCAGGGTCTTGTTGCTCACGTCCACCATCAGCGGCGACGTCTTCGCGGCCGTGCCGTTGCCAGGGTCGCGCTCCTTGGACGAGTCCTCGGCTGACTTGCGTGCCTCTTGAATGGCCTTCTCCACATGGGCCCGGGTGATGGGCACCGCCCCCCGCGCCACCGCCCGCACCCGCTGCACCCAGTTGCCCAGCTCGCGCACGTTCCCAGGCATGTCCAGCGCCGCCAGCGCGGAGATCGCCTCCGGCGCCCACTCCACCACCGGCAGGGGGATCTTCTCGGTGAGGCTGTCGATGAGGTCGGGGAAGTCGGCGAACCGCTCGCTCAGCGCGGGGACGTGCACGGCGAACACGTTCACCCGGTAGTAGAGGTCCTTGCGCAGCTTCCCCTCTGCCAGGAGCTGGGTGACGTTCTTGTGGGTGGCGGTGATGACCCGCACGTCCACCGGGATCCGCTGGTCCGAGCCCACCGGCCGCACCCACCCCTCCTCCAGCGCCTTGAGGAGCTTCACCTGGATGTCGAGGGGCAGGTCGCCGAACTCGTCGAGGAAGAGGGTGCCCCCGTCCGCGCTGCGGAACGCGCCCAGGCGGTCCTTGATGCCGTGCGTGAAAGCGCCCTTCACGTGCCCGAAGAGCTCGCTGTCCGCCATCTCGGCGTTGGCGAACGCGCCGCAGTTGATGGACACGAACTCGCCCTTGCGCCCCGAGAGCTCGTGGAGCACCTGGGCCACCAGGGTCTTGCCGGTGCCGCTCTCGCCGCTCAGCATCACCCCGGCGAGGGGGCCCACCCACTCGAGCTGCTTGTAGAGCTCCTTCATGCACGGCGCCCGGCCCACGATGCCGTGAAACCCGCGGCTCACCTCCTGCGCGCTGGGCACCAGCTCCATCCACACCTGGGTGTCGCCGAGGAGCACGCCCTGGCCCGGCAGCCAGCCGCGGATCTCCCGCAGCTCGGTCGGGGTGGGGTAGCCGCCGGGGCCCAGCGCGAGGATGGCGTTGTTGGAGCCGAGGTCGCGGAGGCACCACAGGCCGTCCTCGAACCAGAGGCGGGCGTGCACCCGGGAGACCTTGCGGTCGTCGGCGATGCGGATGTCGGCGTCCTCTCCGCTGCCGATGAGGTAGACGGTTCCCTCGACCAGCTCTACCTTGCGCGAGCCCTTGGAGATGATGCGCAGCCGGACTTTGCGCGTCGGCGGGCGGATCCGCTGGCGGTTCTCGGTCTCGGGCGGCTCGAAAGGAAATGACATCGGCAGGTCCCCCCTTGGGATTCACGGATTGTCCTAGGGAAAAGTTTATCGAGGGTCCTGATCAAATAAACTTTCAGGCGCGTGGGGTTCGTTCCGGGACAGCGGGTGGGCGATTACGTCATCGTCCGCAAGCTCGCCGAGGGCGGGATGGCCGAGGTGTACCTGGCCACGAAGCGCGGCCCCTCGGGCTTCGTGAAGACCTGCGTGCTCAAGCGGCTGAAGGCCAAGCCCGAAGAGCGCGACCGGCTGAGCGTGCTCTTCGACCAGGAGGCCAAGCTCGGGGCCAACCTCCAGCACCCGAACATCGTCCAGATCTTCGACTTCCAGCGGGACCCCGTCGGCGAGCTCTACCTGGTGATGGAGTTCGTGGACGGCTGCTCCTTGGAGGAGCTGTGTCAGCGCGTGCCGCTCGGGATCGTGCCGCCGTTCATCGCCGCGCGGATCGCGAAGGAGATCGCCAAAGCCTTGGACTACGCGACCACCGTGCCCGGCCGCGACGGACGGCCGCTCCGGCTGGTGCACCGCGACATCACGCCGAGGAACATCCTGCTCGGCCGACTGGGCGAGGTGAAGATCGCCGACTTCGGCGTGGCCAAGCCCATGGCCAAGCTCACCGAGGGGATGATGCGCGGGACCGTGGGGTACATGGCCCCGGAGCAGGCCCTCGCCGACCGCCACGTCGACGGCCGCACCGACCTCTTCGCCCTGGGCCTGGTGCTCTACGAGATGGTGGCCGGGTGTCGGCCGTACCCGGTGCTCAAGGAGCTCGACCTGGCCGAGCGGCTCCAGCGCGTGGACGAGCCGTTCGAGCCGGTGCGAAGGCACAACCCGAGCGTGCCCCGCGAGCTGGAGCGGCTCATCGCGAAGATGGTGGAGCTGCGGCCGGAGAGGCGGTTCCAGTCGGCGGCGGAGCTGGTGGCCGCGCTCGAGGAGTTTCTGGAGCTCGCGCCGTCGAAGGCAGATGTGGATCTGGAGCGGCTGCTGAGCGGGCGGCTCCCTCCGCCGTTTGCGCCCGAGATCGGGACCGAGGAGATGCGGCGGCCGGAGCTCGTGCCGACGCCGGCCGGGAAGAGGAGGAAGTCGCCGGCCCCTGTGGACAGTGTGATCCCCACGATTGTGGAGCAAGTGAGCACCGTGGTTGTGCCACCGCCGGCGCTGAGCGCGCCACGAGTGCAGCCGGAGGAATTTGTAGCGCCGGGGCGCTCGTCGGAACCGGGGAGGGAAGTGCGGTCGGAGGAGCTGGCAGCGCCGGGGCGCTCGTCGGAGCCGGGCAGGGAAGTGCGGCCGACCGCAGGCAGGATGGCGGGCGATGCCGTGCGCACCGAGCAGGTTTCGGCGGCGGCGATCCAGACGGTGGTCGAGCCGGCGAAGGTAACGTCGGCGAGGCCGATGCCCAGGAGGAAGCTAGCGGCTTGGATGATCGTGGCCGCGTTGATCGTCGCGGCGATCGGAGTGGGCTACGCGTTGGGAACGATTGCAGCGAAGGTGGAGAGGCGGGCCGACACCAAGAGCACGGTGTCGTCACCCTGAGTGCGGGTCTTTCCACCCGCCAAGAATCCGATGTGCCCCCGCCCGGCGAGCCTGCTCAAACAATGCAAGATCCTCGGCCGCTCGGTCTACGAGGTAGCCTCCGAAACACGGGACTTGCGGCTGCCGTCAGGGCTCGCGAGAACTTGATCGCCAGAACTCTTGCCCATTCACTAACAGGAAGGCCGCCACCCGTTCCCTTCCTCCCTCCAATCGAACATCCTTGAGCTCCAATCCCCTGCGAGCCCCCGTGACCTCTCCCCCTCGGCTCCACCCGATCGTTCTGGCCGCACTGGTCGCCCTGGCTTGCGCCTGCGGTGGCCACCCAACCGCCGCGCCGAGCTGCACCGATCACCAGCGCAACGGCACCGAGACCGACATCGACTGCGGCGGGAGCTGCGGCCCGTGCGGCGACGGGAAGCTCTGCGGCACCAACTCCGACTGCGTCAGCGGCCTCTGCGCCAGCGGCACCTGCCAGACCGCCGCCACGCCCACCATCCGCGACTTCTCCGCCACGCCCACGCTCGTCTCCACGGGCGCCACCGCGCAGCTCATGGCGGACTTCTCGGGCGGCGCGGGCCGCATCGACCCCGGCATCGGCGCGGTCACCAGCGGGGCAGCGGTCTCCACCGGCGCGCTCACCCAGACCACCACCTTCACCCTCACCGTCACCAACGCGCTCGGCGCCCAGGTCAGCCAGTCGGTGACGGTGCAGGTCGCGGCGTCGCCCACCATCCAGAGCTTCACCGCGGCGCCGACCACGGTCACCGCGGGCGCGACCTCCAGCCTCACCGCGGTCTTCGCCGGGGGAACGGGCACCGTGGACCACGGGATCGGCGCGGTCACCAGCGGCGCGGCGGTGAGCACCGCGGCGCTCACCCAGGACACCACCTTCACCCTCACCGTCGCCAACGCTGCGGGCGAGCCGGTGACGCAGTCCGTGACCGTCCACGTGGCCGCGGCGCCGGCCATCTCCGGCTTCACGGCATCACCGGACACGGTCACCGCGGGCGCGAGCTCCGGCCTCACCGCGGTGTTCTCCGGCGGGACGGGCAGCATCGACCACGGCATCGGCGCGGTTACCAGCGGGGTGGCGGTGAACACCGCGGCGCTCACCCAGAACACGACGTTCACCCTGACCGTGACCAACCCCGCGGGCACCCAGGTCACCCAGACCGTGACCGTGCAGGTGGTCGCCGCGCCGACGATCACCAGCTTCGTGGCCGCTCCCCAGCTCGTCACCGCGGGCACCACCGCCTCGCTCACCGCGGTGTTCTCGGGCGGCACCGGCGCCATCGACCAGGGAATCGGCGCCGTCACCAGCGGCGTGGCGGTGAACACCGCGCCGCTGACCCAGGACACCACCTTCACGCTCACCGTCACCAACGCCGCCGGGGCCACGGTCACCCAGACCGTGACCGTGCAGGTGGTGGCCGCGCCGGTGATCAGCGCCTTCACCGCCTCGCCGGCGAGCGTCACCGTGGGCGACACCAGCGCGCTCACCGCCACCTTCACCGGCGGCACCGGCTCGATCGATCAAGGCCTCGGCGCGGTGAGCAGCGGCACGCCCATCACCACGGCCGCGCTCGCGCAGGACACCACCTTCACCCTCACCGTGACCAACGCCGCGGGCACCTCCGTGACCCAGGCGGTGACGGTGACGACGATCGCCGCGCCCCAGATCTCGAGCTTCACCGCGGCCGCACCGGTGGTGACCGTGGGCTCGGGCACCAGCCTCACCGGAGTTTTCTCGGGCGGAACCGGAGCCGTCGATCAGGGTATCGGCGCGGTCACCAGCGGCACGCCGGCCTCCACCGGCGCGCTCAGCCAGGACACCACGTTTACGCTCACCGTCACCAACGCCCTGGGCCGAACCGCGACGAGCACGGTCACCGTCTCCGCCGTGGCCGCGCCAAGCATCAGCTCCTTCACCGCCGCGAGCTCGCGCGTCAGCACCGGAGGCAGCACGTCACTCACCGCGGTGTTCTCGGGCGGCACGGCGAGCATCGACCAGGGCGTCGGGGCCGCGACCAGCGGGACGGCGGTGGGCACCGGGCCGCTAAGCACGACCACCACCTTCACGCTCACCGTCACCAACGCCGCGGGCGCGACCGCCACGACCACGGTGACCGTCGACGTGGGCCCGGTGGGGCTGGCCTGGGTCAAGCGCGCCGGCTGCCCGAATTGCGGCGGCGTCTACCCCTGGACCATCGCCGCCCTCGACGACGAGAGCGTGGTCGCAACGGGCATCTTCGCCGGCTACTCCTCCAGCCCGACCGACCAGGTGGTGTTCGGGCCCGGCGAGCCCAACCAGACCACTCTCGTCCCGCCGACCGGCATGGGGGAGATCTGGCTGGGCCGCTTCGCCGCGGACGGTTCGTTGATGTGGGCCAAGCGCGCGGGCGGAAACAGCGACGATCACGGTATGGGCGTGGCCGTCCTCGACGGAGGACCGATGCTGGTCACCGGCGAGGTGGTGCTGAACACCGTGTCGGGAGGCAACGTGGTCTTCGGGGCCGGCGAGCCCAACCAGACCGCGGTGGCCAACACCGGCGCGAGCCAGACGGAGTACATCGCCCGCTTCAACCCCGCGGACGGCACCTTCCTCTCGCTCCAGCTCGGCGGAGGCTCGACCACTTCCGACAGGGCCACCGGCGACGACATCGCGCCGTATCCGGATGGCTCCTACACGGTCTGCGGGGGCTTCACCGGGAACGCGACCTTTGGAGCGGGCACGCCCAACGCAACGAGCTTCGCCGCGGGCGCTGGCTACTTCATGTCCCTGCTCCACTTCGACGCCAGCGGCGACCTGCTCTGGGCCAAGGCCTACGGCACCGCGGCCAGCAACAACGGGCTCTACGCCACGCGCTGCCGGGCCACCTCGACCGGTGGCCTCTGGGTGGCTGGCTCGGTCTCCGGGTCGGTCACGCTGGGGACGACGACCCTCACGGCGCAGGGCTACGAGGACGTGTTCCTGGGCCTGTTCGACGCTGCGGGCAACCCGCTGAACGCGCTCTCGGGCGGCGTGAGCTCGAGCGCGGGCCCGTCGAATCGCTACGCCTGGCTGTATGGCCTGGCGGTCGCGCCCGACGACAGCGCGCTGGTGACGGGCGCCTACCAGCCCGGCGCCAGCACGGGCGGCACGTTCACGTTCGGCGGCAGCAGCCTCTCCAGCAGCGTCTACGCGTCCTCGGGGATCGTCGCGCGGGTGGGGACGGACGGAACGCTGCAATGGATGAAGCAGGTGGTCCCGACCTCGAGCGGGAGCATCATCAACCTCACCGCGGCGCTCGTGGGCAGCAGCCTGGACGTGTTTGGCGGCTTCAGCCTCGGCGCCACGTTCGGTCCGGGCGAGCCCAACCAGACCACGCTGAGCCGCAGCTCGAGCAACGACTCGGTGGACATGTTCATTGCCGAGTACGATCCGGCGACGGGCTCGCTGAACGTGGTGCGCCGCGTGAGCGCCGAGTCCGGGACGACCTACGACTCGCCGACCCCGCTGGCGCTCGGCCTCCGTCCGGACGGCGCGTTGATCGTGGGTGGAGAGTTCGTGGGAACTCTGTTGTTCGGCCCCGACGATCCCGCCCCCGCGACGGTGACCGCCGTGGCCACGGACATGTTCCTGGCCGCCTGGTACCCGTACTGAATCGGCCGGGCGGAGGCTTCCGGACCGGAGGCAGACACGCCCCGTCCATGCGCTTCATCTAGACTCCGAAACAGTTTGGTGAAGATCGCTCGAGACCCGGGGGAAGCGATGCAATGCATCGACGAACTCTGCGTCGTTCCTCTCAGCACTTCGTGGCCGTAGTCGCCCTCGCGCGACGCGCTCCGGATGACCGGACAAGGGTAGCCTGGCGAGAGAATGGCAGGGCGTCGAAGGCGCGATTCACCATAATCGACCTTCTCAGACATTCGAAGGTCGCTTGTCCGTCCTATCCTCCCGGCCACCAAAGTACAAAGTCGCTACGATCATCGTTCCGATCATTACTTCTCGATAATTGCTCTCGCCCACCCCGCGGAACGGACGCCGCCATGTTGTCCCGACTTGTCCTGGTCTCCGCCTGCATGTTCCTGCTGCCGCTGACGGCCGTGGCCGACGACAAGGCCGCCGCTGCACAGGCGGCCCCAAAGGCGGACCGTGAGCTGAACCTCGTCTATCAACAGCTCATCACCCGCTTGGAGAACCTGGATCCGACCCGAAAGAAGGCGCTCGTAGACGCCGAGCTCGCCTGGATCAAGTTCCGGGATCTCGAATGCACGTTTCAGGGCAGCGCCACGGGTGGCTCGACACCTGACCGCCTGCTCTACGACCGCTACCTGGCGACGTTGACCACGGAGCGGGCCCGCGAGTTGCGCGAGACATTGGCGAAAACCGCCGGAGAGTGACGTGGCGGCACTTCGGCCGCTGCGTTGCCGCGCGACGGCCCCGTGCAGGAGAAGCTGGTGGGGAAGCGCTTCGAGGGCGAAGGCTGCGCAGAGAGCAGGGCTGACCGCGCACAACGCGGAGTGTGTGGCCCGGTCGCAGCTCGAGGCGTGCGTGTCGTCGAAGTACACCGAGCGGCTTGCGGCGCCGGGTGCGGCGCAACAATGAGTCGCACGTGTCACCCATGACCGATGCCGCAACCCCGTAGCGCGAGCGCATCAAGCCCGTCGTGGGTCAGGTGGTCGCGCTGTCGCTCCAAGACCGCACCTTTGGCCTGGGGCACGTGGTCCTGCTCGCGCGATCGGCCTTCATGAGGACCTCACCGCCCCTTGCGCCCGGCCGTCTTGAGCAGCGACACGCCCTTCCGATCCTCGCCGCTCGGCCACGCCTGTAGCTGCGGTACCTCGCTCCGCTTCCACTCCGCGGTCGTGCGCAGGTCCACGAACTTCCGCACGAGTGCGTCGATCGCCTTCGAGAGCATCTCGGTCAGATAGAGCCGCTCATCAATCCGCTCGGACTCCTCCTCGGCAATCAGCGTGGGCTGCTGCGCCCTCATCCGGCTCGCGTCGCGCGAGGCTAAGATTGCTGCAATGCGATGGCCATGGTCGAAGCGGGCGGCCCCGGATGAATTGCTCAAGGCAGCGTCGAGCGGCGACCTTGCGTCGATGGTGCAGCTCATTGACGGCGGCGCGGCCGTCAATGCCGCGAACGACCGTGGCTTGACGCCGATGATCATGGCCTGCTTCACGGGGCGCGTGGACATTGTTCGTCTCTTGCTCCAACGAGGCTGCGATCCGCGTCAGGCGAACGTGGACGGCGAGATGCCGCTGCTGGTCTGCGCCAACACCGACGCCGCGAGCGAGATCGTTCGCCTCCTCCTGGACGCAGGTGCCGAAGTCAATGCGCGCACACGCGATCAACGAACGCCCCTCTCCGCGCACGCGCAAGAAGGACGAGTTGATGCCATCACGCAACTGCTCGACGCGGGCGCGATTGTCGATGCCGGCGACGACCGGCTGGTCACCCCGCTGCGGTTGGCCGTTGCGAACAAGCACGCCTCAGCGGTCCGGGTACTCCTTCAGGCGGGGGCAGTCGCCTCCCGTCGCGCATCCGATGGCTTCACCCCATTCGGAGCTGCCATTGCGAGCGCCGATGAGGACATCGTCGAGATGCTCGCAGCTGTGTGTGATCCGAACCTCGCAGTCGCTGGAGACGAGCCGGCCCTCTTTCAGGCAGCGCGGCGGGGCCGGGCGAACGTCATCCGTCTCCTCATACGAGCGGGGGCCGACCTGGACTTTTGCCATCCCGACGTGGGCAGTGCGCTGTGTGCAGCGACACTGGCGGATTCGGACGACGCGTTGGTCGTTCTGCTCGAGGCCGGGATCCCCGTCGATCTCAAGAACTCCTCGGGGGCGCAGGCCCTGCACCTTGCCGCCTACGCCGGAAAACTCGGAGCGTTGGACAGACTGCTCGCGGCTGGCGCCGATCCGAACGCGCTCACGGCGCCACGCGGGACCCCACTGCGCGCGGCAGCCGAACGTGGACATGTGGCGATTGTCGAGCGCCTGCTCGCATGCGGCGCAGACCCAAGCCCGGTTGATGCCTTCAACCGACGCCCGATTGATGACGCGCGGGACAATGGCCACTCGGCGATTGTGCAGCGGCTGGAGCGCGCTGCCCGCCCAGCACACCTCGTCCCTCGTGCACCGCAGCGCAACTCACTCGCTCGCATGCTGCCCGAGAGGTCCGACGCGAGCCTACGGGGCGTTCAAGCAGGTCTCAGGAAGGGAGACGAGGTCCTTCGAGCTGGGGCGAGCTCGGTCGAGGCCCCGAGCATGGTCAGCGCCATCCGCGAGAAGGTTCCTCAATGGAGCTTGTCCTTCAACGTCGACTCACCTGACCCGCGTGTCGCGTTTCGTGAGGTCGAGTTCGTCCTCTGGCGCTATCCCGATCTTCAGAGCACGCAGGCCGATGCGGTGCCCGCCGTGCCGCCGCCGCAGAGCGCCGTGCTGAGCGCGATCGGACGCATCGCGGAGATTCCCTACTTGCTCTCGGTGTGGAGTCGTCATTCGGAGCGTGCCGCGGCGCGCCTTGGCGACGAAAGTCCCGCCTCGATCGCAGGGGCCATGGTTCACCCACCGCCTCGCCCAGCCCATATCGAGCCCTGGGATTGGTGGTTCCGCGTTCAAGTCGCGGCGGCGTTGGTCATTGCGCGCCAGGCGACCCCGCCCTGGGCGACTTCAGGCTCGCGTGCTGTGTTGAAGTCAGTCCTCAACGGCCCCGCGGATTGGACGAACACGGCGGCCATCATTGCCCTGTTCGAGGTGGGCATGCGCGACGCGTCGACGCGAGGCGACGTCCTTGAAACCCTGCTCGAGGCAGCGCGCAGGCCGCTGACACCGCCGGTCTTCCAGCACGTCGTGGAACCGGCGTGTGTGGCGCTGCTCGAATTTCCCCAGCTCGATCCGATCGTCGCCGACGAACTGCGGGCGCGGATCGTCGCGGACGGTTGAGCACCCTTCTGACGCTCGACAAGGCTGATTGTGACGAATCGGATCGCGACGCTCTGGCGTTCTCACGCTAGCGAATTGCGGCAGCCTGGAACGACGGCGAGGGAAGGATGGAGCGCCGGCTGCAGGCTTTGACGTGACGCGGGTTATCTGACGTCGAAGGCCCGCTTGAACGGCTTATCCTCACGAGCGCGGAGTGGAAGCGGAGCGAGGTGCCGCAGCTGCAGGCGTGGCTGAGCG